>CAJASX010000018.1 GCA_903944725.1 uncultured beta proteobacterium | reverse complement strand
GCTTAACTACTTAAGCCCGCTCCTTGGGGTTAGCCATCGAGGCATCATAGCTATCAATTTTGGTATCTTTATATAAAATTTTTGCACTCTTATCAGTAATGGCTTGATGCAAGGCGACAAATTCGGGCTCCATATCCATGCTTGGTCTAGGCTCATGGGTAAAGGTCTGAAAGGTATCGACCCCGCGCACTAAGGTCGCCGAGTCATCCCCTTCAATTTGCTTGACAAAGGTAGGAATATAACGAATTGCAAAACCAATCCGTCGCTGCGCAGAATGATTTGGTGGTGAGCCATGAATAATACGCACATGATGTAATGACATTTCCCCAGGCTCTAGCTCCAAAGTTACAGCCTTTGTCTGATCAACTGCCATGGCAATTTCTTGGCCCCGGGTAAGCAAATTGTTTTTTGCAAAAGAATCTCGGTGGGGTACTTGATCAAGCACATGGGTACCAGGAATTATTGCCATTGCACCATTTGTCTGATTGCTTGGCGATAAAGCAATCCATGCCGTAATGACATCGGGCGAAGATAAACCCCAATAGGTTGAATCTTGGTGCCAAGAAACAAAACCAGGGTCATTGGCCTCTTTAATAAAAAAATTAGTAGTCCAACACAATATATTTTCGCCATAGAGGTCTTCGATAGCATCCAAAATACTGCTATTGCGTACCAAATCATTCAGCCAAGGGAACAGTAAATGGGTTTTATGGCGTTGTGAGCCATTTAATGGCCTGCCTTGGGCGGCCTCAAATGCCTCTAATTTCGCTCGAATTTCCTGAGTTTGCGGGGCACTTAAGACCCGTAATTTAGACAGGTAACCTTGTTCTTTATATTGTTTAACTTGCTGTTCTGTAAGGGTTTTTAGCATAGTATCGCCTTTTTTATTAACCTAAATCAGTTGCCTCACTGTCTAATATACTACTAATATACTACAGGCACAAGGGCTGGCTTATGGCTTCGCAGTAAATACTTCTTTTAAAAATTCTTTGCGGTCTTTGACTCGATATCTAGGCCATCGTTAACCTGGGGGCAAGGTCTGCTTCACGCTCCCAGAAAAATACTGTAAAACCGAATTAGGCAACCACCCACCAATAAGCATGCCAGCAAGACTGGCAAGTAAACCTGCCAATTGTGGCGGCATAACACCATGTGGGGCAAAAATTTCGCAAGTAATCCAAACGACCAAGCCAAAAACGATGGCTAATAAGCCGCCCAGCGAATTAGCACGTGACCAATACACCCCAAAAGCCAAAGGTATAAATGCAGAAACTAAAGTTATCTTATAGGCACTTTCAACCATCTTAAAAATAGAAAGTTCAGAGTTAATTGCAAATGTAGTCACAATCACTGTAAAGCAAAGTACAGTTACCCGCATCATTTTTAAGAGCTGATGATCGGTTAAATGCTGATAAAAACCACGCACAATATTTTCAGCAAAAGTAACCGAAGGGGCTAAAAGAGTGGCGCTGGCACAGCTCTTAATAGCCGACAACAAAGCCCCAAAAAACATAATTTGGGCAAACAAGGGTGCTTGAGTCATAATTAATTTAGGCAAAATTAATTGTGGGTCTGTATTGATGTATTTAGCAATTAGATCTGGATCTAAAAGACTAGCCGAGTAAGCCAAAAAAAGTGGAATAAAAGCAAAAATAAAATAGAGTACTCCACCTAGAATAGCGGCCTGCACCGCAATCGTTGAATTTTTAGACGAAGCAATGCGTTGAAATACGTCTTGCTGAGGAATTGAGCCAAGCATCATCGTAAATAAGGCGGCCATAAATCCGAGGATAGCAGCCAAATTTAACTCTGGCCAAAAATTGAGCTTACCTGCAGCGGCTGCATGTTCAATAACAACTCCAACACCACCAGTTTCGATTGCCATCTCACCGCCGATATACAGCATGCCAATCACAATCACAATCATCTGAATAAAATCAGTAATTGCTACTGACCACATTCCACCAAACAAGGTATAAATTAACACGCTTCCTGCGCCAATTAACATGCCTGTGGTCTGACTCACGCCGCCTTCTGAAACCACGTTAAAGACTAATCCAAGTGCTTTAATTTGGGCAGCTACCCACCCTAAATAGGAGGCCACAATACAAAGCGTTACCAATATCTCAACAGTACGACCATACTTTTCACGAAAGAAATCACCAATCGTGAGCATCTTGCGGTTATATAAATGCTTGGCAAAAAATATGCCTACCAAAATTAAACATAATGAAGAGCCAAATGGATCGGCCACAATACCGCCAAGGCCTTCCTTAAGAAAAGTAGCCGGTATACCCAATACTGTTTCTGACCCAAACCAGGTAGCAAAAACTGTTGCCGTGACAATTGGCAATGGGAGGCTGTGCCCTGCAACCGCAAAATCAGCGGTATTTTTTACACGTAAGGCCGCCCACAGACCTATGCCAATTGAAATAACCCAATAAATGATGACAAACCAAAGTAGCATCGTAAATATTTTTCACCAGTGCTAATAAATAGAATAAATTGCAATTTACATTACTTTTTTGATTTTCGTTTATGAATCAGGTGAACCCTTGGGAAGATTCCAAAATTTTTGCATTTCAAGATAAATAAAAGAAGCCGACCAAGTAATTAGTATCAGGCCAGTTAGAGCCTCTACCCCCGTTAAATAACGCACATAGCCCTCACCTACAACATCCCCATAACCAACCGTTGTGAAAGTTAAAAATGAAAGGTAAACACAATCGAGTAGTGAACCAGATTCAGTAATGCTCCCTACCAACTTACCCAATCCTGAGATGTTCAAGGTAATAAAATAGCCTAGGCCAAACAGCCAAATTTCAATGACATGGGCAAGAAAAATGACGACTACCCCAAATAAAACTCGTATTCTTGGGGCAAAATGATGAATCACTGCTAACCGTTTCGCTAGATGATAGAGAACCTCGTAATGAAACAAGATTGCACCCATCACCAAAAAACTATTTAAAACTAAAACTAGTAGAAAAGTCATTGGCTTACCAATTTAGTTTTTCGGCGACTGCCAAGGCCAGCGGCCGTTCATTTCTAGGGCTAACGACCAGCTTAAGAAGCAACGAATGACCACAATTGCGCCTAGAACCGCAACACTCATTAAAGTTGGGCTAACTGCTACTGTGCGAATGATATCCCCTGCCACTAGAATTTCAAGGCCCAAAAGTAAAGCACGAATAATTTGATTACGAAATAACTTATAAGCATTATCAATCGGCATCTTAGACAAATCTTTTATAAAAACAAATAAGCCCCATAAAACACCAAGGGCAACGACTGCAACTCCCAGCCCATCCATGACATCGCTGACGCCCTGTATTACTTCAATTAATGTCATTTGTTTAGCTCTCCCAAATAGGGCTGTTAATTTGGACAAGGCATAAGTATGCCAGTTACCTTTTGCGGCTGAGGCTTGCGTGGAATTGGGGCGGTGCCCAACCTCGCAGAAAAAAGCCAAACAAAAAGAAATAAAAAAGAGAATTGTTTGATATTTTATTAGCCTTTTTACTGTCAGACTTACTTATCAGCAAACATTTGTCATTGTAAGCGCTAAGGCCCTAATTGCCAAAGCTCTTGCACTTGAATTGGCAGTTAAAATGCTGTATGAAATGGGTCTTGATGGCGCTAAAAATAGGTGGGTTATTACCCTGTTGCTGCCTATTAATAAATGCTCAAGCGCAAGAAATTGATCCGCGAGCTTACAACAATACTCCCGTTAATATTAACTTTCTTGGGCTCGCTTATACCCAGGTAAATAGCCCAAATTATCAGCTCTCTTCTGAGATAGCGGCCCTAACGCATATTTTAGATATCAATGGGCAATCCGCCAAGCTTACTTTAGCGCTGCCCTATGGACAACTGTCTGGGTCTTATTCAGCTGGTGGGCAATCAATTAGCAGTGTTACAGAAGGTTTAATCGACCCGCTCTTAACCCTGTCAGTGAACTTATATGGCGCTCCGGCTCTCTCGATTGCAGATTTTAAAAACTACCAGCAAGATTTGATTATAGGCGCAAGTCTTGCCACCTCAATTCCGTGGGGTAGCTATGACAGCAGTAAATTATTGAATATCGGGGCAAATCGTTGGTTTATTCGTCCTGGCGTTGGCGCTTCCCAAGCTTTTGGTCCTTGGCAATTAGAGCTCACTGGATCAGTTACCTATTTCTCTGAAAACAAAAATTTTTATGGGGGCAACTCACTAAGCCAAAGACCCATTTATTCAAGTGAGGGGCACGTAGTTTATACCTTTAAAACTGGGGCTTGGATGGCAGCTGATGTAAATTACTACACTGGGGGGCAGACCAGCATCGATGGCAGATCAAATAATAATTATTTACAAAATTGGCGTATTGGTGCAACCTTGGCGCTGCCTATCAACCAAAATAATTCAATCCGTTTTGCTGCTAGCCAAGGAGTATATGCAAAGGTTGGCAACAACTTTAATATCCTTAATGTGCTTTGGCAATATCGCTGGGGCCCAGGTATCTGAATTTTTAGTTAGTCTTAATGTAATAGCCATACACACAACGCCTGCCTCGCCGCGATGGGTCATGGGTATCATGAATCACACCATCAATTACAGCCGTTAAGTGTTTTGATACTTTAACAATCACCCTACCCTGAGGAATTTCATTCTGCCTCAGATGTGCCTGACAGCCCCCTCCAATCTTCATGGTTGGCACCCACTGAAAGCCTTGCGCCAAAATATACTCGTGGAATACTTTACGGTGATTGCCATTGCGCGGCGAAGAGCCACGGGTATTTAATTGTCTGGCAAGGCGGTCTCGCTTTCCTTCTGCATAGACCGCGTTTGCCTGCCGCAGGGCTTCATAAACTTGCGCATAGGGTAATTCGGCTGCAATTGCAATTGATCGCACCACGCAATCGCCCGCATAGCCCTTGTATCCGGAAGCTACTCGGCCGCCATCATTGTGCTGAAAACCGAGCTTAGATTTACTACCAAGAAAAAAATAGGTCAGCTTCTTAAGCAAATTTTCTAATTTATAAAAAATGTACAGATTTTCTTTATTTATCTTTAAAGACGGGTGATCGCTTTTCAGTAAATGCTGCCATACCCTCCTTTTGATCTTCGGTAGCAAAGGTAGAATGAAATAAGCGCCGCTCAAAATGAATGCCTTCAGCCAAAGGCACTTCATAAGCCATATTTACCGCTTCTTTTGCCATCATGGTAATTGGTAAAGACAGACTAGCAATTTTTGTCGCCGTGGCCAAGGCATCAGTAATTAATTGATCGGCTGGTACTACTCGGCTAACTAAGCCACTACGCTCCGCCTCAGCTGCATCCATCATCCGGCCCGTTAACACCATTTCCATGGCCTTCGATTTACCCACAAAGCGGGTTAAACGCTGTGATCCCCCCGCACCTGGAATGGTACCAAGTGTAATTTCGGGTTGACCAAATTTAGCGGTATCAGCAGCAATAATAAAATCGCACATCATTGCCAGCTCACAACCACCGCCGAGGGCGTAGCCGGCTACTGCCGCAATGGTAGGCTTTCGAAAACGCGCTAAGCGCTCCCAGGTAGCAGAAACAAAATTGGCCTTGTATACATCCATATAAGACCAATCTTTCATCACCTTAATATCTGCGCCAGCGGCAAAAGCTTTTTCGCTGCCTGTAATCACTACGGCCGCAATCGTATCATTGGCCTCAAAATCATCTAAAGCCAACCCTAACTCGCGGGTTAATTCAGGGCTTAAGGCATTGAGCGCCTTGGGTCGATTAAGGGTAATCAAACCTACCTTACCATGGGTGCTGACTAAAATTGTTTCGTAGGTCACTGACATCGCCATTCCTTTTAATTACTTGATTTAAGCTAGATTACCATTACCCTTCTTCAGGGGCCGCAATAAACCCCGTAAATTATTATGATCAAGGGTATACATGAGTTCTAGTAATTGCCCTAACTCCCCCTTTGGAAAACCTTGACGAGCAAACCAAGCCAAATAATTCCCAGGTAGCTCAGCCATTACACGCCCTTGATGCTTACCATAAGGCATTTTAAACGTAAGTACCCTTTCTAAGTCCTCAGCATTCAATTAAATCTGACTCCAATCAATATATTCCCATTGTGTCCTAAACTAATACGCAATATGTCAATACTGTACCGCCTTCTATTCCTTGCCGTCATCGCGCTTCCAAGCAGTGCTTTTGCCCTGTTTGATGCTTGTCTTGACTCTTTTCCCAATCAACAATTACCCACCACTACACAAATTGGTCGTGACCTTTGTTTTGAAGGGTTTGCTATTTTGTATTCTCCCGAACATAAAAAACCCATCTATGTAGTTCAGAAATTAAATCATAATCGCTTAAATGGTGAGCGCCAAAAAAGAAGTAACCGATTTTATGAAGAAGCGCGTTTACCCCGCCAAGAACGTGCTTTACTTGCTGACTATCGCGATAGTGGTTACGATCGTGGCCACAATGCACCTGCTGCCGATATGCATAATGAGCAAGCTATGGCGCAATCATTTTCTCTTGCCAATATGATGCCCCAAGCTCGTGAAAATAATCGTGGAATATGGGCTAAAAAAGTTGAACAGGCCACGCGGCACTACGCATTACGGGCGAATGGGGATATTTATGTTTTTACTGGATCAACTGGAGACGCTGGACACATTGGGACTAGTCGAGTAACGATTCCAAGCCATTTATTCAAATTGGTCTATGACCCGAGTCGCAAAAAAGCCTGGGCTTACTGGATAGAAAATACGAATACTGCTGAAATGGCGCCACCTATTTCTTATCAAGAACTGATGACACGCACTGGCATTGATTTTCATTTACCAGATATCACGCCGTAAGCAGAAGTTAAAAGCTATGAACAAGCAACGTCGCACTTATCTATTGGGCTTAGGTCTTTTGCCCTTCATGACAAATAGTTTTGCGCAAAGTGATTTTTTTATACCAAAACAATGGCTTGAGCTATTTTTGTGGAGCACCTTCCCAATTAGTAAAAATATCATCATTGCTCAAGCAATCATAAAAGATCCAGAAATTACTCTTCTAGCAAGCGAACAGCGAGTTGAGTTACAGGCTCGTTATGCCGTTAGCGGTACAGCATTAGGACAAAAATCATATGAGGGTAGTATTGTCTTAAACTCTAAGTTGCAATACCAAGCCAATCACAGATTAGTTCGACTTGCAGAGCCTCGGCTTGAGCTGTTTACAGTAGACAGTGATCTCGATGCCTCTCAGCAAATTACCAGCATCCTAAAAAAACTCGTGCCTGCTTTATTAGAGCAACAAGTAATCTACCGCTTTGAAAATAATTCATCGTTGCTGGGCAAGGCCCCCAAACTAATCCACATTGAAACCGATGGAATTCGTCTGCAATATTAAAAATTAGATCGTCATTACAAGGTTCAGTTAATTGCTGCCAGTGCCCAAAGCAATATTCACTATTCGTTTGGCCATGTCTTGAAATGCCTTTACCGAACTAGATTCTAAGCGGAATGATTCGCCTTGAACAGTTACCACCCCACCGCCAATAAATTCTTTTGATTGGCTATCAGTAATTTTATTTTCAACCACTAAAGCCGGTGTTTTTGAATTCATACCGCCAGCATACGCAGCTGCATTTGTTGCCAAGCCAATCGGCGTAAAATTCCACACCTTTAAATTATCATTCGTTAGCTCTGCCCCAGTAATACCAATCGAAACACGGGCTACATTAGGGCCTGCTTGAGTGACGATTTTTAAGCCTTTATTAATAATGGCGGTACGAATTGTTTGGTCCAAAATTACTTTAGTTTCTGCTACGACTTGCGGCGTAATAGCCCCTGAGAATTCAGTTTGATTGAGATAAATTGGGTCAACTATGATTTCTGAATATTGGCTTGGGCTAATTCCAGCTTTGCGATAGCGCCACATTTGCACATCTTGGGGCATATCCTGAACTGGCTGTAACAACTTGTAATTAGGTAAAAAACCCGATTCAGGTATTTTGTCGGTGCTACCAATGCGACTGCCACCACAAGCTGTTAAAAACCCAACAATTAATAAAGAAATGCTAATAAGTAGGATTTGTTTCATTTTTATGACGACTTTATTCAGGTGGTGGAAGCAATAATCATAACGCGTAAATGCATTAAAGTCTAACTTTAAAGATTGCCATTAATAGTCACTAGAATAGATCCATGAAATTATCCACCTTCTTTCACCGTCACCTAGTTTGGCACCTCTGTATTATTCTAGCCATTTTTCTTGCATATCTCATTTGGTCACAGCCCCATGCATTAATTGCTTGGCTTGGACTAATTATTTTTTCATCACTCTCTCTTATTGGGCTAATTAATTTAATCCAGACTAAGCATTCAATACTAAAAAATTACCCTGTAGCAGGCTTATTGCGATTTTGGATGGAGGCGGTTCGACCTGAAATTCGCCAATATCTCATTGAATCTGATACCGATAAAGTTCCTTTCTCACGCAATCAGCGGGCACTCGTTTATCAACGCTCCAAGGGTTTATCCGATCAACGCGCCTTTGGCACACTTGATAATGTTTATGCAGTAGGATATGAATGGCTTAGCTATGCTAATGCACCATCACCTAAAGTGCCCCTTGAAAACTTACGCATTCGAGTGGGTGGTCAAGCATGCACCCAGCCTTATGATATTTCGATCTTTAACATATCAGCCATGAGTTTTGGCGCTCTTTCAGGCAATGCAATCTTAGCCCTCAATAAGGGCGCTAAGCTTGGCGGCTTTGCACAAGATACTGGCGAAGGCTCAGTGTCTCCCTACCACCGAAAATATGGTGGCGACCTCATTTGGGAAATTGGTTCAGGTTATTTTGGATGTCGCACTAAAACCGGTCATTTTGATCTGGCCTTATTTACTGAAGTTGCCAACGACCCGCAAATAAAGATGATTGAAATTAAGTTATCACAGGGTGCTAAACCAGGCCACGGCGGCATTTTACCGGCCGCAAAAATTACGCCTGAAATAGCCAAAACGCGCGGCATTCCAATGGATCACGACTGCATTTCACCTAATCGCCATAGCGCCTTTCATACGCCCATTGAATTGATGTATTTCATTCAAAAATTACGTGAAAGTGCAAATGGAAAACCAGTTGGTTTTAAGCTATGTATTGGTGAACCAGAAAATTGGTTTGCTATTGTTAAGGCGATGCTTAAAACAGGTATTACGCCAGATTTTATTGTGGTCGATGGTAGTGAAGGCGGTACCGGGGCTGCCCCAGTAGAATTTATTGACCATGTTGGCATGCCCATGCGCGATGCTTTACGCTTAATTCATAGTAGCTTGGTTGGCGTCGATTTGCGTAAGCAGATTCGCCTTGGAGCTGCCGGAAAAATTATTTCGGCTTTTGATGTCATTCGTACCTGTGCTATTGGCGCCGATTGGTGTAACTCTGCACGGGGCTTTATGTTTGCAATTGGCTGCATTCAATCGCGTACCTGCAATACAGATCGTTGCCCAACAGGCGTTGCCACTCAAAATGTACAGCGTCAAAAAGCATTAAACCCAATTGATAAAGGACAGCGTGTATATTCTTTTCATCTCAACACACTTCATGCCGTAGCTCATTTACTCGCTGCAGCTAGCTTAAAACATACCTCTGAAATTACTCCGAACCTTCTGATGCGCAGAAATGATAAAGGCATGATCGAATCATTTGCAACTAATTTACTATCGATTGAAACTGGCTCACTACTATCCGATAGCCCAGTTCTTGTATTTGCAAAGCAAGCGCCCTATTTAACTGATGCCTGGCTGAATGCTAATCCACACTCTTGGTAAACTAAAGAGTAAATGACTTTTGAACTGCAAGTACTGCAGAGTTTAGTAGAAATTGATTCCACTCATTGGAATCAATTACTAGACTCTGAATCTGGCCCCTTCCTGCGCTACGAATTTCTTGCCACGCTTGAAGAGAGTGGTTGCGTTGGCGCACAAACTGGTTGGCAAACTGCCCATCTCGTTTTACGTGAAACAGGTAATGCTGCAATTTGTGCTGCGATGCCCCTTTATCTGAAGCGCCACTCGTATGGCGAGTATGTCTTCGACTGGGCCTGGGCTGAAGCCTATAGTCAACATGGCTTGCAATACTATCCAAAGGCGCTCTGTGCGATACCCTTTACGCCTGTTCAAGGTGGGCGTCTTCTCGCCCACTCAGACGAAGCTCGTAGCGCCCTAGTTAATGGGCTTAAACAATTAGTTATACAAAATCAATTGTCATCTGCGCATGTTTTATTTCCACTGCAGATAGGTTTAGATGCCTTAGCGCACCAAGGTTTTTTAATACGCAAAGCCGTGCAGTTTCATTGGCATAATCAACAATTTATCAATTTTGAGGCCTTTCTTGCCAGCCTAAACATGAAGAAGCGCAAAAATATTCGCCGTGAACGGCGGATTGTTGCTGAATCTGGCACTACCTTTAAGCATCTCTCAGGAACCGCCGCAACAATTGAAGATTGGCAATTCTTTTACCGTTGCTATGCTAATACCTATTATCAACATCACTCTACGCCATATCTTAATGAGGCATTTTTTATGCAGTGGGCCCAGCGCATGCCTGAAAATCTCCACTTGATTATTGCTAAACGCAATGAGCAAGCTATTGCCGCCTCTTTATTGGTGGTCGATCGCACAGCTCCAATTTCAACTGTTTATGGGCGTTACTGGGGTT
Organism: uncultured beta proteobacterium; assembly: GCA_903944725.1. Classification (GTDB taxonomy): domain Bacteria; phylum Pseudomonadota; class Gammaproteobacteria; order Burkholderiales; family Burkholderiaceae; genus Polynucleobacter; species Polynucleobacter hahnii. Next base: position 14,054 of record CAJASX010000018.1, on the reverse strand, counting down.
GCCTAGAATCGATACCCTGCTTACATTTTGAAACGGCTTACTACCAAGCAATTGACTTTTGTATCAAAGAAAATATTCAACTATTTGAAGGCGGCGCGCAAGGTCAGCATAAGATGGCTCGTGGGTTTTTACCCACCACCGTACAATCGGCTCATTGGTTGGCCGATGATCGTTTTTTAAGCGCCGTAGAGCTTTTTTTAGAGCGTGAACGCCAAGGTATTAGCCAATATATTGATGAATTAGCAGAGCATTCACCTTTACGACAAAACGAAAATCTGATTATCGGCTAAAGTTGAACTATGAGCGCTGGAGAAAATTCTTTATTAATTGGCGATGCCGAATCGGATTCGCCCTGTATTGGTGTCTGCTCTACCCTATTTGATGAAATTTGCATTGGCTGCGGAAGAACGGTTCAGGAAGTCAGTAACTGGGTGTTTTTATCCCCAGCAGAAAAAAAAATAGTCTGGGAACGCATTCAATTCGAAGGTACTGCTATGCGCTTCCAGACTAAGATTTAAATACTTTAATTAATCAGCGTAGACTCCAGCTGCTTTAATAATTGGTGACCACAAATCAATTTGTGCTTTCAAGTGATTTTTAAAACCCTCTGGGCTAGCATTGGCTTGGCTCGGAATTTCAACACCCATATCAGCCATCTTACTTTTGTAGCCAGGATCTTGAATTGCAGCCCTCAGTGCGGCGGCTAATTTCTCAGTGTCGGCCTTCGGCGTTCCCTTTGGCGCATAAACACCATGCCATACCTTAACCTCAAAATTTTTCAAACCTTCTTCGTTCAGAGTTGGCACCTTGTCGTAAGCTTTAATACGTTGCAAGGTAGTTGTACCGTAAGCTTTTACTGAGCCTGCGGTTACTTGCGTACCGATATTAGTAGTTTGATCGCACATGAGCTGCACCTGATTACCCATGATATCGGTTAAGGCGGGTGCGGTCCCCTTGTAAGGCACGGTAGTTAAGTCAATTTGAATGCGACTCATTAGTAGCAAACCACATAAATGACTAGCTGAACCAATACCTGCATTAGCATAGGCAATCTTGCTAGTGTTGGCCTTCATGTAGGGTACTAATTCCTTAAAGGTTTTTGGCGGTAAATCTTTATTAGCAATAAGTATCATCGGTACATCGGCAACCTGACCAATATATTCATAATCATTCAATGGGTCAAAACCAAGATTTTTATATAAAGCCGGTGCGGTCGACATGCCAATATGATGGATTAATAAAGTATGGCCATCTTTTTGAGCATTAACTACCTTTTTTGCGGCAATAGTACCGCCTGCGCCTGGGGTATTTTCAACAATAATTTGACCCTTTAATTGCTTACCCATGACGAGTGCAAGCTCACGCGCTACTTTATCGGTAGGGCCACCAGCAGCAAAAGGCACAATTAAGATGATTGGACGATCGCCAGGAAATTCAGCTGCGATTACGGCTGGGGCAATCAAACTTACTGCAGTTGCTAATGCGGCAAGCGAAAATAATTTCTTTGAAAATTGCATCACTTCTCCTTATTGATAATAATATAAATAACTAACCTGTAATTGCTTGGCTACGCAAATATTCTTCATACGTTCCTGAATAATCAACAACCGAACCATCCATTTTAACCTCCAAAATACGATTAGCAAGGGCCGATACAAATTCTCGGTCATGCGAAACGAAGATCAGTGTACCTTCATATTTTTCGAGCGCAATTTGTAAGCTTTCAATCGACTCCATATCCATATGGTTGGTGGGTTCGTCCATCGCCAATACATTGTGTTTTTGTAGCATTAATTGACCCCAAATCATCCGCCCCTTTTCGCCGCCCGAGAGTACCTTCACCGACTTACCAATATCATCGCCTGAAAATAATAAGCGCCCTAAAGTGCCTCGCACCACTTGATCGTCGTCGCCAGTATTACGATAGCCGCTCATCCATTCCATCAAGGTCGTTTCTGCGGGAAAGAGTTCGCTAGTATCTTGCGGCATCACGCCTACATTAGCATTTTCTGCCCACTTCACATCACCTTTATCGGCCTGTAGGCCATTAAAACGTTTACTGAGAATTGTTTTAAGCAAGGTTGTTTTGCCAGCCCCATTTTGACCAATGATGGCAATTTTTTCACCTGCGCGAACACCTAATTTAAAATTCTTAAAAATAGTACGATCAAAATTTTTGCTTAAACCATTACACTCCACCGCCATATTGTGTAATTTTTTTTCATAGTCAAAACGAATAAACGGGTTTTGTCGTGAAGAAGGTTTAATTTCGGTAATTTCAATTTTCTCTAATTGGCGCTGGCGTGAAGTAGCTTGTCGAGCCTTAGAGGCATTGGCTGAAAATCGACTCACAAAAGCTTGTAATTCAGCGATCTTCTCTTTAGCCTTCACATTTGTCGCCATTTGTTGAGCGCGCGCTTGCACAGATGCCAACATATATGAATCATAATTACCTGGGTACACTTTTAACGTACCAAAATCCATATCAGCCATATGCGTACAAACTTCATTTAAAAAATGGCGGTCGTGAGAAATAATGATGATGGTGCTATTAAAGTTATTGAGGACTTCTTCGAGCCAATGAATCGAATGAATATCTAGATTATTAGTGGGTTCATCTAGAAGAAGAACATCGGGATCAGAAAATAATGCTTGCGCTAATAACACTCGCAACTTCCAACCAGGTGCAATATTGCTCATAGGACCATCGTGTTGCTCAATTGGAATGCCGATACCCAGCAGCAATTCGCCTGCTTTAGCTTCAGCAGTGTAACCCCCATATTCAGCATATTTAGCCTCAAGCTCGGCAGCATGCATATAGTCTTCATCGCTGGCATCGGCATTGGCATAAATTGCGTCGCGCTCGGCGGCAGCCTGCCACATTTCTTCATGACCCATCATCACTACATCTAAAACGCGCACATCCTCAAAGGCAAATTGATCTTGGCGTAATTTGCCAAGACGAATATTGGGTTCTAAGCTCACATTGCCGCTCGTAGGCTCAAGATCACCGCCCAAAATTTTCATAAAGGTAGACTTGCCACAACCGTTAGCACCAATCAGGCCGTAACGGTTGCCACCACCAAATTTAACTGAAATATTTTCAAACAAGGGCTTAGCCCCAAACTGCATAGTAATATTAGATGCGGACAGCACAGTAACCTTCTAAATAGGGTGATTAAATGCAAACCGCCTATTTTAACGGGGTTGGCACAAGCTTAGGCTAATTTAAATTAATTGCCAATGAATGCAGCCTAATAAGCTGCTGCCAAACCGTCGCGTCTACTGTCACTGGCAGCCAAATAGCCATCCTCAAGATCATCACTTAAACGCCAAATAAACTGTCCCGAGCCAAAATCCATATACGGGTCATCAATCTTTTTCAGGGTATGGCCCATGGCAATTAGCCCAGCAACTGTGGCTGGATTCATATTGGCCTCGACATCTAAGGTGAAATCACGGTTTACCTTCCAACGCGGGGCGTCACAAGCGGCTTGTGGCTGTTGCTGATAAGTCATCATGCGCACTAAGGTTTGTAAATGACCTTGGGGCTGCATGTCGCCTCCCATCACCCCGAAACTCATCTGGGGAAAAATCTTACCAGCATCATTACGAGTGAGGAAGGCAGGAATGATGGTATGAAACGGGCGCTTGCCTCCGGCAACCACATTGGCCGATTGAGGATCAAGCGAAAAGCCATAGCCCCGATTCTGCAGGCTCACGCCCCACTCTGGCACTACCACCCCAGAACCAAAGCCCATGTAATTGCTTTGAATAAATGAAACCATGCGTCCCTGTGCATCGGCCGTAGTTAAATATACCGTGCCACCCGAAGCGGGTAAGCCATGTTCGAAATGAGTCGATTTTTTAGGATTAATTAGTTTTGCCCGCGCCGCCAAATAGCTTGGGCTGAGCATTTGTTCAGGCGTAAGCTCCATTGAACGAGGGTCAGCAAGGTATTGATATACATCAGCAAAAGCTAACTTCATCGCTTCAATTTGTAAATGCTGACTTTCAATACCATCGACAGGTAAACTTGCTAAATCAAAGTGTTGCAAGATACCCAAGGCAATTAATGCCCCAATACCCTGACCATTGGGTGGAATTTCATGGAGGTCATATTGCTTGCCATCGGCTGCCTGCAAGCTTTGCGAAATAGTACCAACCCAATCAGGGCGATAGGTACTTAAATCCGTCAAGCTCATGGCGCCATCAGTCGCCTTAGCAAAAGCCACAATCGCCTCAGCAATTTCGCCCTCATAAAACGCGCGAATACCATCCTTTGCGAGCAACTTTAAAGAGCGAGCAGCTGCTGGAAAGGCAAAGCGTTCACCTACTAGCGGCGCTCTACCATGCGGCATAAAAGCCCCAGCAAAACCCGGTTGGGACTGTAAATCAGGAATCGCCGCTGCCCACTTATGGGCTACCACTAGTGGCATGGCATAGCCCTGCTCAGCAATTTCAATAGCTGGCTGCAGTAAATCGGCCAAAGGCAAAGACCCAAAACGCGTATGCAAGGCCTCCCAACCAGCTAAGGCCCCGGGCACTGTAACAGTATCCCAGCCGCGCATAGGCCGCTTGGCAAAACCATTGGCTTCGGTGCCGTATTTCTGCGCATAGTAAGCAGGGTTCCAAGCCTGAGGGGCTACCCCAGAAGCATTTAAGCCATGTAATTCCTGCCCATCCCACACAATTGCAAAACAATCGCTACCTAAGCCATTAGAAACCGGCTCAACAATCATTAGGGCGGCAGCGGCGGCAATTGCCGCATCAATAGCATTACCCCCTTGATGCAAAATCTTTAAACCCGCTTGGGCTGCATAGGGATGAGAGGTAGCCACTACCTTGCGCCCCATTACGGGCATGCGGACAGTAGGATACGGATTTTGCCAATGAAATTGCATAGTGATCCAGTAAATGAATTAATCGATGGAAATTTGATTTTGTTGAATAATTTTTGTCCAACGTACGCGATCTAGCGCTACCATAGTGGCAAATTTTTCTGGTGATCCGGGAATCGGCTCGGCACCCAAAAGTGCTAAACGTTCTCTAGTATCTTTCTCAAGTAAAACAGTATTGAGTGCGGCGTTCAGCTTATTTACGATCTCGGCGGATAAATTTTTAGGGCCATATAACCCAAACCAATTCGACGTTTCAAATTGTCCAAGGCCATAATCTTTGCCAGCCTCGGCAATGGTCGGCACATTTGGCAATAAAGGTGAGCGCTTAGGGCTAGCAACCCCTAGAGCCATTAACTTGCCGTCAGTTACCAACGGTAAGCTAGCAATAGTTGTATCAAATAATAAATGAACCTTGCCTGAAATTAAATCAGGGGTAGCTAAAGCTGACCCCTTGTAAGGAATGTGCGTCATATTAAAACGGGCCGTTGCTTTTAATGACTCAGCATTTAAATGCATTACAGTGCCATTGCCGCTTGTTGCATAATTAATCTCATTCGGATGAGCCCGAGCATATTCAATAAACTCTTTCAAATTTTTAACTGGTAAAGTTTTAGTAATTGTCAGTAAGCCCGGTGCAATTGCAACACCCCCTATTGGCGTAAAGTCAGTTTGCGTATCATAAGGTAATTTTTTAGTAAAGCTGGGTGCCACAGCATGTGTGCTACCGGTAGACAGAAGCAAAGTATAGCCATCGGGTACAGCTCGTACGACTAAATTTGAACCAATTGAGCCACCTGCTCCTGGATGATTATCAACAATCACCGTTTGTCCTAAACGTTGACTCAGTTTTTGTGACAACATCCGCCCTAAGGCATCAGTTGCTCCTGCTGGCGGAAAAGGAATAATTAACGTAATTTGTCGATTAGGATAAGCCCCATCCTTGCCTTGCGCAGCTACCTGAGTAATGCCAAATCCTTGAACTATGCCAAACCCAATACTAATAACTAGCAGCATCACTTTAAAGAGACTTGATTGAAAATAACTTAATTGCATTTAAGAACTCCTAATCACATTTATTCGAATTAATATATTTTTTATTATTGATAAGCGAAAAGCTAGCAAGCAGATAATAACCCCTAGATAAATCGACACCACTGAAAAGTTATTTTTACCCGCCTTATCCCACCAATAATGCAAAATTGCGGTGGCTGCAATCACATAAACTAAACGGTGTAAGAAGGCCCAACGACGCCCCAATTGACGCTGCGACCACTGGTTTGAAGTGAGTGCAAGCGGAATGAGTAACACAAAACTAATAAAACCCATGGTTATAAAGGGTCGCTTAATCACATCTTTTACCATCGCGACTACGGCAAAATCTTGGTCTAACCAAAGCCAAATTAAAAAGTGCAAACAAGCATAAAAAAACACGAATAGCCCAAGCATTCGTCGTACCCTTATCCAACCGCCCCACCCTGTAATTAAGCGTAACGGCGTCATCCCCAAAGTAAGGCAAAATAAAACGAGGGTCCAAGTACCAGTTGAACGGGTAATAAATTCAATTGGGTTAGCGCCCAATTGATCGCTGTAAGCAAAATAGATAAGCCGCTCTAGCGGGATCAGTGCCAGAAAAAACACCAGGAACTTGAAGCCCTTTAAAAATCCCGCTTGCTTAATAGTATTTTTTAAGGTCCATGCCTGCATACAAACTCGCCACCTGATTGCCATAGCCATTAAACAGTTCAGTTTTTATCTTTGGTGCAAAAAACCCGCGGCCATCGCCGATCCGGCGCTCGGTAGCCTGGCTCCAGCGCGGATGATCAACATTAGGGTTCACGTTGGAATAAAAACCATATTCATTTGGAGCCGACATATTCCAGCTAGTGGGTGGCTGCTGCTCTGTTAAACGAATTTTAACGATTGACTTAGCGCTTTTAAAGCCATACTTCCACGGAATAACCATGCGTACGGGGGCGCCATTTTGTTTTGGCAAAACCTCACCATATAAACCAAAGGTGAGTAAGGCCAATGGATTCATCGCCTCGTCTAAGCGCAAGCCCTCGCGATAAGGCCAATTTAATACTGATGAGTTGACGCCAGGCATTTGCTTGCGATCTGCTAAGGAAATAAATTCGACGTATTTAGCTGCACTAGTGGGCTCTACTAGACTAAGTAGTTTAGCCAAGGAATAACCATTCCAAGGAATTACCATTGACCAACCTTCTACACAACGCATGCGATAAATGCGCTCTTCCATTGGCGCCAATTTCAGTAAAGCATCAATATCAAAAGTCTGCGGCTTTTTGACTAAGCCTTCAACGGTAACAGTCCAAGGTCTTGTTTCCAAACTTTTGGCAGCCTCATGGGGCTGGGCTTTATCGGTACCAAACTCATAAAAATTATTATAAGTAGTGACGTCTTTATATGCAGATAGGGTTTCAGCAGTGGAAAAACTTGAGGGTATGGTTTTTAATTTAACGCCACCTGCCGGCGGGCCAGCGGGAGCTGCCTGAGCAAATGCATTGCGGGCAAACCAAGGTACTAAGCCCGCGCCAAAACTACCTGCTGCCGCTGCTTTAATTAATGCGCGGCGCTGTTCAAAAATTGCTTTTGGGGTAATTTCGCTGGGTAATATGGTTGGATCAATAAAGGACTTCATAGCTTCTCCTAGCGGTCAACGCGTATGCGAAAGGGGGTGAAATCAGTATGGATATCATAATAATCTTCTTGTTCTTTGCGTTTTAAAAAATTAACTACCCAATACGTCAGCGGGGTTGCTAGCACTTCCCAACTGGTTTTTAGCACATATTGTGCTAAAGCAATTTGCAGCAATTCAGCTAGCGGCCAAATGCCATAAAAGGCCAGCAAATAAAATAGAGATGAATCAATTAACTCGCCTACTGCAGTTGAGCCAATCGCCCGCAGCCATAAAAAACGTCCAGCAGTGGCAATTTTTAATTTTGCCAAAACAAACGCATTAGCAAAACTACCGCACCAAAACGCACAAATCGATGCTAGTGCAATGCGCCATGAATTACCAAAAACAGTTTCTAACCCTTGCTGATAATTTGCCATATAAGAGCCGGGAGCAATGGGTAAGGCGATCACGACTTGCGCCATAATTGCAGCAAAAATTAAAGCGGCAAAACCTACCCAAACAGCACGGCGATCGTAGGCATAGCCATAGACCTCGGTCATGATGTCGCCAAAAAAGTAGGCAATCGGAAAAAACAGTACCCCGGCACCAAAGATAACTGGGCCAAAATAGGGTAAATCAATTGTGCCAACTTTGCCAGCACCAATAAAATTCGAGCAAAGTAGCACCACCACAAAGGCTACGAGGATCAAATCGTAGTAGCGATAATGGCGACGCGGTGGCGGGGTTTTTTTCATAGCGGGGCGCGCTAGATCATAAAGTAATTAATTGAATAGAATAGTGCTTATTGGTTGGTTTTGCCCAGCCCAATTTTATCGTCTATAAAGTGAGTAAATGGAATGAGTAAAACACCCTCGCCTAAAAGTAAAACCCCATTTAATTGGGCTGATCCCCTGCTTTTAGATCAACAACTTACCACAGAAGAACGCATGGTACGGGAAGCCGCCTTTGAATATGCTCAAGGGCGCCTCGCGCCCCGGATTCAGGCCGACTTTCGCGATGAGGGGGCTGATGTCAGTATTTTTCGAGAAATGGGTGAATTGGGCTTGCTTGGCATCACTATCCCTGAAGAATTTGGCGGCGCCAATTTAAATTATGTTTCGTATGGTCTTATTGCCCGAGAAATCGAGCGAGTTGACTCGGGTTACCGATCGATGATGAGCGTGCAGTCGTCATTGGTTATGGTACCCATCAATGAATTTGGCAGCCTAGAACAAAAACAAAAATATTTGCCTAAATTAGCTACTGGCGAACTCATTGGCTGTTTTGGTCTTACTGAACCCAACTTTGGCTCTGATGCCGGTGGCATGATTACGCGGGCCCATAGCGTTCCAGGTGGCTTTGAATTGTCAGGAGCCAAAATGTGGATTTCAAATTCACCCATTGCCGATGTCTTTGTGGTTTGGGCAAAAAATGATGCTGACGAGATTCGTGGCTTTATTCTTGAAAAGGGCATGCGGGGTTTAAGCACGCCAAAAATTACTGGCAAGATGGGTTTGCGCGCATCAATTACTGGTGAAATTGTGATGGATAAAGTATTTGTGCCAACTGAAAATGAATTGCCGCACGTTACTGGCTTAAAAGGCCCCTTCACATGTTTAAATTCAGCGCGGTACGGTATTGCTTGGGGCGCCTTAGGCGCAGCTGAATTTTGTTGGCATGCAGCGCGCCAATATACCCTTGACCGAGAGCAATTTGGTCGCCCCTTGGCAGCTAATCAACTCATTCAAAAAAAGCTTGCCGATATGCAAACGGAAATTTGCCTGGGTCTTCAAGGCTGCTTACGCTTGGGGCGCATGAAAGATGAACATCTTGCCTCCCCTGAAATTACCTCGATTATGAAACGGAATTCCTGTGGCAAAGCTTTAGAAATTGCCCGCATGGCGCGCGATATGCATGGCGGTAATGGCATTTCAGAAGAGTATGGGGTGATTCGGCACTTACTTAATTTAGAGGTTGTGAATACTTATGAAGGTACGCATGATATTCATGCGTTAATTTTAGGTCGCGCCCAAACAGGTATTCAAGCCTTTAATTAAGCATGCTCTAAGGCCAGTACCTGATCAACTAAATTGCTAAATGCTTGATTGCTGATATCAACTAAACGCATACTGCGTTTAGTGCCATATTGTTTAAAATTACGCTCAATCGATCCCTGATATGCAGGGTCATAATGCTTCTGTAATAACTCTTCAACTAGTTCTGTAAATTTACCCGCATGAGCAGCCGCACACCACTTTTCGATGGTGGCCCTGCCATAACGTGAAGTCAGACTAACTAGCCGAGTTTCGAGCGTCATCACATCAATTAGAAAATGTTGATATTGATCCATTAACCATCGCACTCGTAGCGCCATATCGACCTCAATTTCGATACACCTGCCAGCGCGAATTTGTTCCATCAAGATTTCAGGAATGTGCAAGCTGCCTACTTTTTTACTTTCAGACTCAACATAAACTGGCTGTTGAGGATTTAGCTTGCCTAAAGAATGCCAAAGGGCAGTTTCAAAGCCTTTTTGACTTGGCTGCAGGTTCTGTGGATCTTGACCCAAAACCGAACCGCGATGCATAGCTAAAGCCTCAAGATCAAGCACCTGAGCACCCTGCGCTTGTAACGCAGCTAAAAGGCGCGTTTTACCACTACCCGTCATGCCACAAATTACCGTAAAAGAAAATTGGCTCGCAAACTCATTTAAATCGCTTATCACCTGACGTCTAAAAGCTTGGTAACCACCAGCTAGTTGCTCAGCCTTCCAACCAATTCGATTCAAAATAAGGGTAAACGCCCCGCTACGTTCACCTCCACGCCAACAATAAATTAAGGGGCGCCAAGCGTATGGCAGAGCTAAAAAATGTTTTTCTAAGTGATCTGAAATATTGCGCGCCACTAAAACAGCACCTATTTTTTTTGCCGCAAAAGGCGACTCATTTTTATAAATTGTGCCAATACGAGCCCGTTCTTCGTTAGTGAGAACCGGATAATTAATCGCGCCAGGAATATGATCTAAAGCAAACTCTAGGGGTGAGCGGGTATCAATAATCGCATCGTATTGAGCAAAATCATTTACTGTCTTAGATCTTATGTTGGCAACTAACTTTGGCACAATTTATTGCAAAATTTTTAAAATATGCTCAGGCCAAGGACGCGCCTTATTAGTTGCAAGATCAACCCAAACCATGGTGGCCCCTCCTGCCGCACAAATCTTTTTAGGCTCTTCAACTAAAGCAATGGTGTTATATAAATCAATACTTGATTTGCCAATCGCCCCGATAAATGTTTGCACAATCAATTTTCCTGGAAAAGATAATTGCGCATAAAAATTACAGAATCCATTTACCATTAGTAATGCTTCTTTATCAACCATATTTGTAAAACCTAAGGAGACTATCCAGTCGATTCGTGATTGCTCCATATAGCGAAAATAGAGCGTATTATTCACATGCTGAAATGCATCCATATCGCCCCAGCGAATCTCCATGGTCGACTCGTGAACGAAGCGCTTATTTTCAGGTATTTCAATTCTCATCATTAATTCTCATAAAAGTCTTTATTAACTAAGCTAAATGCAGGCGTAAATCACGCTCAAAACGGGGTCGATCAACAGTGCGTAAAAAAACTCCAATTGGTTTATGCTCATTACCATACCGCAGAGCCAGTTGATTAGGGTCATTATGCACACGAATCAACTTTACCCAGCGCGCATTCCATTGTTGCTGAGTCACCTTCCCGCCCCAGCTTTTCTCATAAATTAACAAATCGCCATCTACTGAAATTTTTTCATAATCAAGTGCATGACGCGAGTAAATCAGCAAGGCAATAGCTACCGCCGTTAATTCAAACAAGGTAAAGCAAATAATCACCCAAACACCTATCCATAAAAAATAAATAGCGACTAGCAATGAAAAGCTCGCCAAAGAAAGATAAAAATAACTTAGTTGTCGTGGCGTAAACGAACAATTACGCTTCATAAACCAAGTGCGCATGGTTACGCTCTAGAATGCTGCAAGCCTATGGCATTTGCAGCCTGATCCATAAATTCGGCTAATTGCAAATCGAGGCTAGTTAATCCTCCAGCACTATGCGTTGCTAAGACCACCTCAAGCCGATTCCAGATATTGAGCCACTCAGGGTGATGATCGATTTGTTCTGCATATTCGGCACACTGCTGCATAAAAGCAAAAGCGGTTTTAAAATCTGGAAATAAAAAAGTGCGGCCAATGGCATCGCGATTTTCTAGCCTCTGCCAAGCTGGGTAGTTTAAGCGCAACCCATCGCGCTCTTGATCATTTAATAAACGGGGCACTTAGCCGCGCTCTTGATTAAGATTAACAGCCATTTGGTACAGATTAGTCGAGCGCGCGCCCGAACGACAAAAAGCCAAAATTGGGGTGGGTAAGATTTGTAGTAATCGCGCCATTTCCTGCACTTGCTCCAGCGTTATGGCCCCGCTAATAACTGGCAAAAATGCATAATTTAAGCCAAGTTTTAAAGCCTCAGCTTGAATATTTGCATGCGGAGCCTGCTCTGGACCTTCCTCATAATCGGGCCGGTTATTAATTACACTTTTATAGCCCTGCGCGGCAATTTCAGTTAAATCATGTGGCGTAAGCTGCCCAGCGGTACCAAATAATTCATTATGACAAGCAATTGCAATACTCATTTCAGCCTCTTTAAATGCATTTAATAGGATTAATGTAGTCGTTTTTTTAAATCATTGCCAAACCACTGATAAATTAACATTCCAAACAACATCATCAAAGTAAAAACCAATGCCTTTTCATGGCCGCCACCTAAGGCAACGATCGCAGGGCCAGGGCAAAATCCGGCGATTCCCCAGCCCACCCCAAATAACAAGCTGCCAATAATTAAATGCCGATCAATCTGGCTAATTTTGGGCCACTGAAAGGCCCCACCAAACCAAGTCTCGGTGCGCTTACTGGCCAGATAAAAAGAGACTAAACCAACTAATATTCCTCCGAGCATGACAAAAATAAGGCTGGGATCCCAGTTGCCAGCAAGATCGAGAAAATGAATAATCTTCTGGGGATTAGTCATGCCTGAAATAATTAAGCCCAGACCAAATATGAGCCCAATCATAAATTGACTTAGTAGACCAAAACTAGATTTCATTAGCTTGTTCCAAGTTTGTTTTAAAAAACATGGCGAAGCAGAAAAACGGTAAAAAATCCTGCGCCGATAAAAACGATGGTGGCCACTAAAGAGCTTCCCGAAAGTCGAGCCAGACCACAGATACCATGCCCACTAGTGCAACCAGACCCATAACTAGCGCCAAAACCAACCAACAATCCTGCCAGCATTAATGCGCCCCAGCCAGCATCAATTATTACTATAGGATGCAAGTCAAAAAATAAACCAGCTAAGAGCGGGCTCGACAATAAACCTACAATAAAACTCAGGCGCCAGGCCCAATCGCCTGCCTGGGGTTTAGTTAGAGCAGCCAATATCCCGCTAACCCCTAAAATACGGCCATGAAAATGGATATAAAGTGCTGCAGCTAGACCCAAAATAATTCCGCCCAATAGCGCTGGAATGGGGGTAAATGCGGTCCAATCAATTTGCATGCAATACCCTTTTAATTGAGCTGTCGTTCAAGTCGCCATTGTAAATACCAGAGGCCTAAACAAGCGCCGCCGATAAAACCTGGCAAGGCTAAAAAAGAACTAAGTGCTAAAGTCGAGATACCACTTAAACCCTGACCAATTGTGCAACCTAAAGCAGTAACCCCGCCAAAACCCATTAAAGCGCCGCCAAGTAGATGATTGCCGGTATCCTCAACCCCATGAAATGTTTCCCAACGAAAAGTCTTAGTGAGTATTGCACTTAAAAAAGAGCCGACAATAATGCCGCCAACCGCCACAATACCCAAAGTTAAGACTTTTGAAGTATCACTAAATAAAATCAACCAATCAAGGGTATAGGCATATGGTGCAACAAACGAGAGGCTTTCCATCCGCCCAGAATTAGTCGCTAAAAATACCTCTTCGAGGGTCTTCGGGTCTTCAGCGACATAGCCAAGATAACCAGAAACCCACCAAATAGCCACAATTGCTAAGCCAACTCCAAAGCCAGCCAGTAGGTTATCAATTTGCCAAAATGATTTTTTAGCTAAAGCAAAAAGCATAAATGCACCGCCAATCAGTAATCCAAATATAAGCTGTAAATTAGCCTTAGCAACATTGGTTTGAGCTGCAAAAATACTAGGTAGATCTTGAGATGTAGCGAGGGGAATAAATAGGGTATCGATGGTATTTACCCGCAATACTGCCAAAAAACCCTTTAAAGTCATATAAGAAACCAAACCTAAAACAAAAAATACCACGACAGACTTTAAATTACCGCCACCAATCCGAATTAAGGTTTTGCTACCGCAACCTGAAGCCAACACCATCCCAAAACCAAAACAAACGCTACCAATAATAGTAGATAAATACAATAAACGATTACTGGTATAGATCGATTTACTAGTATCAATATGG
>CAJASX010000017.1 GCA_903944725.1 uncultured beta proteobacterium | reverse complement strand
GACTTCTGCATTTCCTGAAATCACCACCCAATGCTCGTTGCGATGATGGTGCATTTGCAACGATAAGCGCGCCCCAGGGTGCACGACAATACGCTTAATTTTGTAATCAGGACCCTCTTCAATAATGGTGTAGGTGCCCCACGGACGATGAACCGTGCTGTGATAAGTGCCCCGTTCATCTTTAGCTTGATTGAGTCTTTCAACAACTTTTTTTACTGATTGTGACTGACCTTTTGCGGTAACCAACAGGGCATCGGGGGTATCCACAATAATGAGATTATCTAAGCCCACGGCAGCTATTAGCCGCTCACGTCCAAATACAAAGGTATTGTTAGAGTCAATAAAAATCGCTTTGCCTTCGCTAGCATTGCCTTCTTCATCTTCAGGAAAATGTTTGGCGAGTGCATCCCAAGAACCAACATCATCCCAATCAAAACTAGCATTCACCGAAACGACGTTTGGGGCTTTTTCCATGATGGCGTAATCGAGAGAGATGTCCTCAATTGCTGCCATGGTTTTTTCATCGAGTATGAGGGTTTTTTCAGTAATAGCGTTGCCACTACTATCGGCATCATTTTTAGCAGTGGCTTGCCAGCAGGCTAGTACTTGTTTGCTGAGCGCTGGCGCAATTTGTTCAGCCACACTTAAGAAGGTCTCGGGCGTAAAGCAAAACATGCCCGAGTTCCAGTGAAAGTTCCCAGCTGCAACATATTGTTCAGCCAGTGAGGCTGCTGGTTTTTCAACAAATTGGTCGACAACACGAGCTTCTGCATTACTTGGGGTGCGGGCAGGCGAGCCTAGTTTAAGGTAGCCATATCCCGTTTCTGCATGGGTCGGTGGAATGCCAAAAGTAACCAAATGACCCGCATTAGCAAAATCAACCGCCTTGCTAACTGCCATTTCAAAACCCACCTTATCGTGAATGACATGATCGGCCGGCAAAATTAACATGGGAATTGCGCCACGACCAGCGGCTTTGGCGGCTAGGGCAGCAAACAGAACAGCAGGAGCAGTATTGCGTCTGAGGGGTTCGATCAAGGTGAGTTCAGCGGCTTGCCCAGCCTCTTTTAAATCAGCCAACACTTGAAAGCCAAGACTTTCAGAGGTGAGCACACAAAGCCAAGGATTGGCTGAGGCAATACGTTGTGCCGTTTCGCTGAGGAGTGATTTTTGGCTAGCCACTGGCATAAATACTTTGGGGCGGTTTTCACGAGAAACTGGCCATAAACGTGAGCCTGCGCCGCCACAAAGAATTACTGTTGAAAATTCAAGCTTCATGACTGAATTTTACTCACTTGAGACCAGGTGCAATATGCTCTAAAAACCAGCTATAGGCATTGGCAATACCCGGGCGCAGTTCAATTTGTGCTTTCCAGCCTAAGGCATTGGCTTTACTGACATCGAGAAGTTTTTGTGGTGTGCCATCGGGTTTACTGCTATCGAGCTGTAAGTCGCCTTGAAAACCAATGACGTTAATCACTTCTTCGGCTAATTCGCGAATGGTTAAATCTTTGCCCGTACCAATATTAAGGAATGGGCCGTGATAACCCTGCTCCATTAGCATTACTCCAGCCCTGGCTAAATCATCGACATGCATAAACTCACGGCGAGGTTTGCCCGACCCCCATACCACTAAGACTTTTTCATTACGCAATTTAGCTTCATGTGCCTTGCGAATTAAGGCGGGTAAGACATGGGAATTATTTAAATCGTAAGTATCACCAGGACCATACAAATTGGTCGGCATCAAACTCACATAATGCGTGCCGTATTGGCGGTTGTAATTTTCACACAACTTAATACCGGCAATTTTAGCGATGGCATAAGGCTCATTGGTTTGCTCTAGCGGCCCCGACAGTAAATACTCTTCTTTAATGGGTTGCGGACAATCGCGCGGATAAATACAGCTTGATCCTAAAGACATTAGATGATTGATGCCAGCGGCATAAGCCCCATGAATTAAATTGCATTCAATCATCAAGTTTTGATAAATGAAATCGGCGCGATAGGTATTGTTCGATTGAATGCCACCCACTTTAGCTGCGGCAATAAAAATATAATCTGGTTTTTCAGCTTGAAGAAAACCGTGTACCGCCTCTTGCTTGAGTAAATCGAGCTCAGTATGCGTACGAGTCAGAATATTTTCAAAGCCTGACGAGCGTAAATAACGCACTATCGCGCTGCCCACCATGCCACGATTACCCGCGACATAAATCTTTGCTGCTTTATTCATTTCGCTCCAGAGTGGTATAGCCATGTTTTTTTACGAGCTCGTCGCGCTCGGCACCACGAAGGTCTTCGCGCACCATCTCTTTGACTAAATCTACAAACGAGGTACGAGGCACCCAGCCTAGCTTTTCTTTGGCTTTAGTAGCATCACCCAAAAGTGTTTCGACTTCGGTGGGACGGAAATAACGGGGGTCAACGGCCACAATACATTTACCGCTACTGTCAAAGCCTTTCTCATTGACTCCAGTGCCCTGCCAAGTAATCTTTAGACCTAACTCAGCGGCAGCCAAATTGATGAACTCACGCACACTAAATTGCACGCCGGTCGCAATCACATAGTCTTCAGCAACTGCTTGTTGCAACATTAACCATTGCATTTCAACATAATCGCGCGCATGTCCCCAGTCGCGTTTAGCATCGAGATTACCAAGGTAGAGACACTCTTGTACGCCTAATTTAATTCGCGCTAAGGCACGGGTAATTTTGCGGGTGACAAACGTTTCGCCGCGAATTGGGCTCTCATGGTTAAAGAGAATGCCGTTACAGGCATACATGCCATAGGCTTCACGATAGTTCACGGTAATCCAGTAGGCGTAGAGCTTAGCTACGGCATAGGGGCTACGGGGATAAAAAGGCGTCGTTTCTTTTTGGGGAATTTCTTGCACTAAGCCATACAACTCAGATGTGGAAGCTTGATAGAAGCGAGTCTTTTTCTCTAACTTCAAAATCCGAATTGCTTCTAATAAACGTAGGGCACCTAAAGCATCCGAATTAGCGGTGTACTCTGGCTCTTCAAAAGAGACAGCTACATGCGACTGCGCCGCTAAGTTATAGAGCTCATCAGGTTGGGTTTGTTGAATAATGCGGATGAGGCACGATGAATCGGTGAGGTCACCATGGTGCAGGGTTAATTTAGAACCCTCAATATGGGGGTCGTGATAGAGGTGATCGATACGGTCGGTATTAAAGAGCGAGGCACGGCGCTTAATGCCATGCACTTCATAGCCCTTGCGCAGTAAGAATTCGGCTAAATAAGCACCGTCTTGGCCAGTAATACCAGTAATTAGGGCTACTTTTGATTTTGACATGGGGTTTTCTTAAAAAATAAGGGTCAGTTTCAACTTAGTTTTGGGTTCGTTTTTAGCATTCCGTAGTTACGGGGGTAAAGGTACTATTGTAAATTGTTTTAAAACAGGGCTTGAGCTTGTTCGCAACAAATACAATGGGGCTTCAAGGCGCAAGAAAGCAAGGATAGTGGGTGTGAGCACAGCGGGCGACGGCGACAGTACAGTTGAGCAGATTCCAGCAGAGCGAGGCAAGGCTTTATTGCGTCGCCTAGATTGGTGGTTGGGGGTGCCCTTGCTTTACCTCATTGCCCTTTTCCGTACTAAAAAAGGCCGATTTGGCAGTCAAATTCATTCCGGTCTAGCGGTAGACTCAGCAACCGCAGCAAGCGACGAGGTTGTTATAAAGAGTATTGGCGTTTGCGTGTTTGCTGCCATTGGTGACGCCTTATTAGCCGCAGCGATCTTGGCTGATCTCAAGCAATATCGAAATAAAATTCAAGCGAAAACTGGAGAACGAATTAGCGTCACTATTTTTTCAACTCCAGCCAATGCCGAGATTTTTAAGTTAATCAGCAATTTTGATCGCCTCGTACTTATTCCCATTACTTCTCCGTGGCATGCTTTACAAACCATGCGTGAATCGATTGCCCAATTTCCAGTAGACGTTTTAATCGATACTTCGCAGTGGTCCAAAATTGGCGCCATCCTTTGCGCTCTTAGTGGCGCAAAATTAACGGTTGGCTTTAATACTCCCGGCCAATATCGGCAGTTTGCCTATGATGTAGTGGTGCCTCATAGTCGTTCAGTGCATGAAATTGACAACTTTCGCGCTTTACTTCGGCCTTTAAATATTTCTACCGGCGCGATGCCACAACTGAATTTAATCAGTATTGATCAAGTTCCTCAACCTCCCATTACCAAGCCTTATATTGTGTTGCACCCCTGGGCGAGCGGGACGAAGTTTGCCATGCGCGAATGGCCTCTTAACTCCTGGCTCGAGCTCGGTAAGCGCCTGGTGAGTGCGGGTTATGCGATTGTTATTACGGGTGGTCCCGACGATAAAAAACGTGCCGCAGACTTAGTACAAAAATTAAATACCAGTTTGGCGAGTGCAAATTTATTAGTCAGAAATACTAGCAATTTAGATGATCCTCTGGCCGGCGTATCAATTATTTCTGTTGCAGGGTCAGCAAATTGGCTTGAAACTGCTCGCCTAATTAATCAGGCCGAAGCAGTCGTGGCGGTTAATACCGGCACGATGCATTTAGCCGCTATTTTAGGTAGGCCTTTAGTTGCCCTACATGGGCCTACTAATCCAGCGCGCTGGGGGCCACTTACGAGCGGCACTGCAATTCCGGTCATCTTGGGTCTTGGCCTCAGCGAAGGCGGGGCTTATCTCCATTTAGGGTCTGAATACCCCAAAGAGCCGGTGTACCTCATGGATCAAATTAGCCCAGATGCGGTAATTGGGGCTTTAAAAAGCAATTTTGGCTTACAAATTTCATAGGTTTAGCGCAAGTACTGCAAAATATGCCCATGTCTGCATCCTTTTTAATTAATTCTTATTTAATTCGTGTTTTTGATTTCTTGATGATTAATGTTGTCGGGCTATTGGCATTTTTTGTTTTGCAATATTTTAAAGACCCAGGTTTAGATTTACAGCGCTACACCGCTTTAATGGTACTTGCTAGTCTAGCCTATTTGGTGTTGACCAATGGAGCCTATCGCTCTTGGCGGGGCGGTAATTTATGGGCGCTGTTTGGCCAAGTTGCTGCTGGTGTATTAAAAACCTGGATTTTGATTTTGATCTGGCTGGTATTTAGTAAGTCGACGGAAATGTATTCTCGTTTGTGGTTATTGTCTTGGGCCATTGGTAGTTTGATGGTGCTTTGTAGCAGTCGTTTGGTGAGCTATATTTTGTTGCGTCAGTATCGTGCCAAAGGCGTGAATCTGCGCCACATTGCCATTATTGGATCTGGCTCAACCGCACAAGAATTAGTTACTCGCATTGAAGGCTCAAGATGGTCTGGCTATCGTATTCAAACACATTTAACTGAATTAATCCCAAAAAATTTGCAGACGCTAGCGCTAGAGCCTTTAAACGAAATTTGGCTGGCTTTGCCGATGGGCGATGGTAGTCAAATGCGTATGGTCATGGATCATCTTAAATTAAGTACCGCGACCATT
>CAJASX010000016.1 GCA_903944725.1 uncultured beta proteobacterium | reverse complement strand
GGGGTTCCACATTCAATAATCTTTCCATCGGCCATAAAAATAATGTAGTTGGCCAGCCGCTGCACTTGCGCTAGTTGATGTGAAGAGAAAATCACACCAGTTTTTTCTTTTGCGAGCACGCGAATTAATTCTTCTACTTGTTCAGTAGCGGTAGGGTCTAAATTAGCAGTGGGTTCATCAAGTAAAA
This sequence comes from uncultured beta proteobacterium, assembly GCA_903944725.1. Classification (GTDB taxonomy): domain Bacteria; phylum Pseudomonadota; class Gammaproteobacteria; order Burkholderiales; family Burkholderiaceae; genus Polynucleobacter; species Polynucleobacter hahnii. Next base: position 2,101 of record CAJASX010000016.1, on the reverse strand, counting down.
CAAGTTGCGGCTTCAGCAGGCGAGCTCGTCCAATGCATAATTTCTGCCGTTCACCTGCCGATAACTTTTTAGCTGGCGCTTGTGCTAAATGGGCTAAGCCAATTTCTTGCAGCATATGATCTACTGCACCTGGCGCAGGAGGGTAGGGAGAGTCGCTAACCAAATTTAAATTAGCCCGTACCGACGCCTTAATCATTGGCGTATGGTGTAACACTAGCGCGCTACGTAATACGCTATTGTTATTTTGCAGTGGCACAGTAATGCTACCTTGCTGGGGGTGGACAATGCCATGTAAAGCTTTTAATAAAGTAGTTTTGCCTGCTCCATTAGCGCCAATGCAAGCCACAATTCCTAAACAGGGAATTTCAGCGCTAAGAATATCTAAAATAATTCTGTTATCTAGAGTAAGTTGGAGATCACGTATTTGAATCATTGGCTCATCCATAGCGTTGCTCGGCACTGTGGCGAATGAGATAGGTGATCAAATTGGCGCCGATGACTAACGACATCAGCACCAAGCCTAAGGCTAAGGCAAGCGGTAAATCGCCTTTGCTAGTTTCAAGCGCAATAGCAGTGGTCATGGTGCGAGTATGGTGATCAATATTTCCACCTACAATCATCACTGCACCAATTTCAGAAATGGCACGGGCTAAGCCTGCAAGCAAGACAATCGATAGCGAAAAGCGACAATCCCAGATTAGCCATTTGAGACGAGGCAGCCAAGCAAGTTGTAGGGCTAAAAAAGATTCGCGGTGGTGATTCCAAGCATCTTCTATTAGTTGGCGACTGAGTGCGGCAATTAAGGGGGTAGTGAGACAAAATTGCGCCAGAATCATACCCTTAATGGTGAAGAGCCAGCCCCAATTACCAATTGGCCCATTATGCGACAGCAATAAATAAACCACGACCCCCACAACTACAGTAGGCACACCCATGAGGCTATTTACGATCACAATGAGTATTTTTCGCCCAGGAAAAGACTCGGTAGCGAGTAATGCACCAAGAGGAAGGCCGACCAAGCACCCAAGCAAAAGAGCACTAAGACTCACTTGCAATGACACTCGCACAATGCCAAGAATGCCGCTATCAGGCTGGCCAAGCAGAAGAAGGGCATTGTTAATTGCTGCAAGCATGAACTAGGTCTTTACTGCAAGGATTCATAAATAAAGGGTATTAAGGGTAGAAATACCTAAGCATTGATTCTAGCAAGTTGGGTCATGGACGTCATGATTGATATATGGATAGGCCGATTCGTATTGAATCGTAGCATTAGCGGGGGAGTAGCGGCGCTTAGAGGCAGTGGCGCTTAGCGGCAGTAGTGGGTAAAAGTACTTAGCAGTGGCAAAATGGGGGTATTCATTTTATCGGGTACGTGAAGATCAACATGGCTGAAGTAATCTGTCTTTGCAATGGCGTTTGGGATGTAGATTTACGCGAATATCTAGATGCACATCCAATAACTTCAATTGAAGAGTTGCGTGAGCAGGCTTCCATTTGTAATAAATGTTTGCAGTGCGAAGATTTAGTTGCTAGTGAGGTTTACGCTGCTCGTCTACGCCGCCAAAATGCAGCAGGAGCAGCTTGAAAAATCGACTCCTGCGGGTGATTACGATGAATATGCATAAGGGGCTCTCAGCCTTGCATTTGCACCCAACGATTTATGGTCTGCGCCAAAAAATGCGACATCAACATGCCGACTTAATTTTTCTCCAAGAATTACAACAAGAGCATCGCGGCCGAGCAAAGCGCTATGGATGGTGGCCACACAATGAATTAACCCATTTTTTATCAGCAGGATTTTGGCGCCATTGGCATTATGGCAAAAACGTTGAATATCAACATGGTCACCATGGCAACGCTATTTTCTCGTTACACCCCTTACGCAAAGGCCTTAACTATGACATCTCTGCTTATCGTTTTGAGCGTCGAGGCTTGTTACACAGTCAAATTCAACTTACTATAGATGGCCCAGTAATTCATTGTTTTTGCGTACACTTGGCTTTATTTCAAAGTGGACGCGAGCGGCAATTAGTTGAAATAATTACCTATATTAAGCTACTAACCGCAGGCGGACCGACTATAGTTGCTGGCGATTTCAACG
>CAJASX010000015.1 GCA_903944725.1 uncultured beta proteobacterium | reverse complement strand
ATTAACTGCTATTTTGTTGGTTTATGCGACCTATAGTGGTTGGCAATGGTGGAAAAGTAATCAAGCCATGGAGGCTTCAAAGCTTTACAGCACGATGATGAACGCCGTAGCCAAGGGCGACAAAGAGCAAACGTATCGCGCGACTGATGATTTACAAAATCAATTTGGTCATACTTCCTATGCGGCAATGTCGAGTTTAATTGCAGCGAAAATTGCTTCAGAAGCTGGTGATGGGGCTAAAGCCATGACATATTTGCGCTGGGTTAGCACAAAGGCGGCCGATTCAGCTTATGCAGCGGTAGCCAAAATGCGCTTGGCGGCACAATTAATTGAGCAGGGCGGTGAGGCTGCGCTTGCTGAAGCCGACCAACTCTTAAAAGAGAAGCCGGTTAGTGGTTTTGAGGCGTTGTGGTTAGAGCGGCGTGGCGATTGGTATTTATCGCAACAAAAAATAGCTGAGGCGCGCACAAGTTATCAAGCTGCTTGGAAGCTGATGTTGCAAGCCAAAGAATTGCCAGATGAAAGCCGCCGCTTGTTAAAGGTAAAGCTTGATGCAGTAGGCGGCGTTTGATGCGTAGCGCTTTATTGGTCTTGGTAGCTTTGGTGGTTTGTTCGGTATTGGCTTGCTCAGGATCATCGCGGGCTCGTAAGCCGACTGAACTTAGTGCTGTAACTAATCAATTTGAGATGGCTGAAATTTGGGCAGCAAATGTAGGCTCTTCTGAGCCTTATTATTTTGATCCAATAGTAGCTAATGATTCAGTTTATGCTGCTTCGGCGAGTGGCAAGCTGATGCGCCTTAATTTACAAACTGGTAAAACTATTTGGGATATAAACGTGCCCGAAAAGCTTGCAGTTGGTCCTGGCTCTGATGGTAAGACTACTGTAGCTGTTTCGGCTAAGGGCATGGTCTACGCCTATGATGAAGCTGGTAAAAATCTCTGGACAGCTTCGGTTGGTAGTGAAGTGTTAACCGAACCAGTAGTTGCCGCTGGGGTGATAGTAATACGGACACTCGATAATCGGTTTATTGGCCTTGATGCAACTAACGGCAAGCGCCGTTGGTTTTATCAGCGACAACAATCGGTACTCTCGTTGCGCGTTGGATACGGTATGTTACTCATTAATAATGAAGTGATTGTGACTGGCTTATCAGGCGGTCGTTATGGCATGCTCGCAGTTTCTAATGGCGCCCTTATTTGGGAAACTTCGATTTCCTTTCCAAAAGGGTTTTCTGAAATTGAGCGTTTAAATGATGTCACCGCTAAACCCAGTTTAGAGGGTGAAAAATTATGTGCTGTGTCGTATCAGGGTAAGGTGGGTTGTAGCGTGGTACGCACCGGCAATTTAATTTGGTCAAAGGATTTTTCGAGCTATACCGGAACTGCACAGGGACCCGAATTAGTCTTTGCTAGCAATGAAAAATCGCAGGTAGTAGCCTTTAAGAGTGCCGATGGTACGCAATTATGGGAAAACGGCAAACTGAATTGGCGCGATTTGGGAGAACCTACGGCAATAGGACGGGTTTTACTATTTGGCGATGGGCAAGGATATTTGCATGCTTTATCGCAGTCCAATGGGGAGATTGTGGCCCGCATTCGGCATGATGGTTCGCCAGTTGGAGCAGCGCCAGTTGTAGCAAGTGGCCTAGTCTTAGTTCTGTCACAGGGCGGAAAATTAGTCGCCTATCAACCTAAATAAAAATGCTGTTTTAACTCTCCCACTTAAGATAAACCCATGAAACTCTTCCCATGAAACCCTTCCCATGAAACCCGTAATCGCGATTGTTGGTCGTCCTAATGTGGGTAAATCGACCTTATTTAATCGCTTAACGCGCTCACGCGATGCCATTGTGGCCGATTTTTCTGGGCTGACCCGTGATCGGCATTATGGCAATGGACGTCTAGGCAGCCGAGGTTTTATTTGTATTGATACCGGTGGCTTTGAGCCGGTTGCTAAAACTGGCATCGTTGCTGAAATGGCTAAGCAAACCAAGCAAGCCGTGGCCGAAGCAGATGTAGTGATTTTCTTAGTTGATGGCCGTTTAGGTTTGGCCCCGCAAGATCGGGTCATTGCCGATTTTTTGCGTAAAACGGGTCGACCGATTGTTTTAGCAGTTAATAAAACGGAAGGCATGTCGGCTGGGATTGTTACCGCCGACTTTCATGAGCTTGGTCTTGGTGATCCGGTACCCATTTCTTCGGCACATGGCGAAGGCGTACGCAGCTTAGTCGAAGATGCGCTTGATGACTTAGGGGTGCCCGAAGAGGATGACGAAGAAGATGCATTGGGTGCTGATAAACCTCTCAAGATAGCAGTGGTGGGACGTCCTAATGTGGGCAAGTCGACCTTGATTAATAAACTTATTGGCGAAGAGCGCGTAATTGCTTTTGACCAACCTGGCACAACCCGTGATGCAATTGAGGTGCCATTTGAACGTGATGGGCGCGCCTATATTTTGATTGATACCGCAGGTTTGCGGCGGCGTGGCAAAGTATTTGAGGCAATTGAAAAGTTTTCAGTAGTGAAAACATTGCAAGCGATTGCCGATGCCAATGTGGTGATCTTGATGCTCGATGCCCAGCAAGATATTTCTGAGCAAGATGCTCATATTGCTGGCTTTATTGTTGAAGCAGGCAGAGCCTTAGTGGTGGCAGTGAATAAATGGGATGGTGTCGATGCTTATGTGAAAGAGCGCTGCCGTTTAGAAATTGCACAAAAACTGCGCTTTCTCGATTTTGCTAATGTGCATACAATTTCAGCGCGCAAAGGATTTGGTTTAAAAGAGCTTTTTAAAGATGTTGATGCGGCCTATAAAGCTGCTGTTACCAAGATGCCAACCCCGCGTTTAACTCGAATTTTGATTGAGGCTATTGAGCACCAGCAGCCCAAACGGGTGGGTATGGGGCGCCCTAAAATGCGTTATGCACACCAAGGGGGCATGAATCCGCCTATCGTGATTATTCATGGCACTGGCCTCTCGGGTGTTACGGACAGTTATAAGCGCTTCCTTGAGGGTCGTTTTAGGGAAGTTTTTGGCCTGCGTGGTACGCCGATGCGGATTGAATTACGCACCAATCGTAACCCTTATGTCGATGATGTCAAAAAGAAAAAGCGATAATATGAACTTGTTTTGAGTTTGAAAAAATCAAGACTCCCATTAGTTTTTAAAGGAGCGGTATGAATAACAATAAAAGCCAGATGTTGCAAGACCCTTTTCTTAATGCGCTACGTAAAGAACACGTGCCAGTTTCAATTTATCTAGTTAACGGCATTAAATTGCAGGGCAATATTGATTCATTTGATCAATATGTAATTTTGTTGCGCAATACTGTTACGCAAATGGTTTACAAACATGCTGTTTCGACCATCGTACCTGCTCGGGCAGTGACATTTCGCCTAGATGAGGAAGAACCCTCTGCATAAAACCAGTATTGATGCGGTGCGAGCTGTGCTAGTAGGGGTTGATACTGGCTTAGCTGATTTTTCCGATAGCATGGCAGAACTTGCTTTATTGGTTGAAAGTGCGGGAACATTGCCAGTTGCCAATGTCATTGGGCGGCGTGGCAAAACCGATCCTGCATTATTTATTGGTTCTGGTAAGGCCAATGAACTTAAGCGTATTCTCGAAGAACAAAACGCCGAATTGGCAATTTTTAATCACCCTTTATCGCCTAGTCAGCAGCGTAATTTAGAACGTCATTTAGGACGCCATGTGCTCGATCGCACCGGTTTAATTTTAGATATTTTTGCCCAGCGGGCGCAAAGTCATGTGGGCAAAACACAGGTTGAGCTAGCGCATGTGCGTTATCGTATGTCCCGTTTGGTGCGGGCTTGGAGTCACTTAGAGCGCCAAAAGGGTGGTATTGGCTTACGAGGTGGCCCTGGCGAAACTCAAATGGAATTAGATCGGCGGATGTTGGCAACGCGGGCGAAACGGCTTGAACTTGAATTAGCCAAGTTGCAACGCCAACAGCGTACCCAGCGACGATCACGTAGCCGCAAAGAGGTTTTTTCAGTCTCCTTGGTAGGTTATACCAATGCGGGTAAATCAACCCTGTTTAATGCTTTAACTAAAGCGGGTGCTTATGCTGCCGATCAATTATTTGCCACTCTCGATACCACTTCACGAAAAATACATTTGCGCGAGAGTGGGTCAATTGTGATGTCTGATACCGTCGGGTTCATTCGTGACTTGCCACACCAATTAGTCGAAGCTTTTCAGGCCACCTTAGATGAAACGATTCATGCTGATTTAATTTTGCACGTCATTGATGCTGCTAGTTTAGTATCGCGGGAGCAAAAGGCTGAAGTTGAGCAGGTTTTGCAAGAAATTGGTGCTGCCGATATTCCTCGCCTAGAAATCATGAATAAAATTGACTTAATGCCCGAAACTTTCCCGCATGGGCCTATTACCAAAAGGGATAATAATGGCCTACCTAGCCAAATTTTCCTTTCAGCTCAGGCTGGCTTGGGTCTTGACTTACTCCGTAGCGCTTTAGGCGAACATGCCCAATTGACTGATAGAATAAGGGCTCAAGATGACCGAGCCAAAAATCACACCAATGCCACTGATTTAGTAGCCCCTTTAACTGATCGACCCGACTCTGCCGAATTTATCCCCATCCCTTCCCGTAGCTATTCGCCACATAATGCGTAAATTTCTTGAACTTTTTTCAGTAAAGGACCCAGGCTGGGGCAATAGCAGCAATAATGCCGATGGTAAAGGTTCGGGCGATGGCGCAGCTAAGCCCGCAAGCGATGGCGCGACTAATTCCCCTGCAGGTGATGCGGTGCCAGGAAAGGCGCCTGAAAATACCCCCAGTAATTTGCCTACTGCGCCTACTAGTCCGGCTACACCCGAAGCCAGCTCGCAGCCAACACCAAAGCCGCCTGCCCGTCCGAGTGATGGTCCGCCTGATTTAGATGAACTTTGGCGTGATTTTAATAACCGCCTAAATAATTTTTTTGGTGGTAAAAAAGGTCCCAAAGGCAACCAAAGTAATTTTGGTAATCAATCGTCTAATAAACCGCCACCAAACAAGCCGACGAACAATGGTGGTGGGGGCAATACGCAAACACCTTTTAACTTTAATTTTAATAATCCGTTTTCCAGCAAAATTAGCTTTGTATTGATAGCTGCTAGTGCAGCGATATTTTGGCTTTTAAGTGGGTTTTTTATTATTCAAGAAGGTCAAGCTGGAGTCATTCTCACCTTTGGTAAATATAGCTATACCGCAGGGCCCGGAATTAATTGGCGAATGCCTTGGCCGATTCAGGCGCAAGAAGTGGTTAATTTATCGGGGGTACGCTCAGTAGAGGTGGGGCGCCCTGTATTAATTAAGTCAACTAATTTAAAAGATGCCTCGATGCTGACTGAAGATGAAAACATTATCGATGTGAAGTTTGCTGTGCAATATCGCTTAAAAAATCCAACTGATTATTTATTTAATAATCGTAATCCCGATATTGCCGTAACACAAGCTGCAGAGACTGCAATTCGTGAGATAGTAGGGCGCAGCAAAATGGATACAGTGCTCTATGAGGGTCGAGAAAAAATTGCAATTGACTTAGCTTCTTCTATTCAAAAAATCTTAGATAGTTATAAAACTGGTATTTATATTACTAGTGTGACGGTACAAAATGTGCAGCCTCCCGAACAAGTTCAAGCGGCATTTGATGATGCTGTGAAAGCCAGTCAAGATGCTGAGCGTTTAAAGAGTGAGGGGCAGGCCTATGCGAATGATATTATTCCGCGGGCTAAGGGTACCGGCGCACGTTTATTGCAAGAGGCTGAGGGCTACAAGGCGAGGATAATTGCAACGGCCGATGGTGATGCAACCCGTTTTAAGCAAATTTTGACTGAATATGCCAAGGCCCCTCAGGTTACGCGCGATCGCATGTATATCGATACGATGAAAGAAGTTTATAGTAATGTAACTAAAATTTTGGTCGATACCACGAAGAGTAATAGTCTTTTATATCTGCCTCTCGATAAAATTGCTGCGCAAGTGAGTGCTGAAAGTGCTCAAGCTGCAGCAGCAGCACCCAATACTAGTATGGGATCGGGCTCGGTAGGTAGCTCTACCGGGGTGCCCTCGTTGCCAGCTGCTGGCTCGGTTACGGTATCGCCCGCACAACCCACTTCGGCTAGCCCTTCTGCTGCCGGTAGTAGCGGTGGAGGTGTAGCTCGTGATGGCTTACGTAGCCGCGATCGGGGAGACGCACGCTAATGAATATGAATCGTTTACTTGCCGCGTTGTTTGGTCTCATTGCCCTTGTTTATGTTTTGTCATCGAGCATTTTTATTGTTGACCAGCGTAAGTTTGCAGTAGTTTTTTCGTTTGGGCAAATTGTGCGCGTTATTCAAGAGCCTGGCTTGCAATTAAAATTTCCTGCGCCATTTGAAAATGTGCGATTTTTTGATCGCCGCATTTTGACTATCGATAATCCTGAAGCAGAGCGTTTTATTACCTCTGAAAAGAAAAATCTTTTAGTTGATTCGTATGTGAAATGGCGGATTGTTGATCCCCGTAAATTTTTTGTTAGCTTTAGGGGCGATGAAAGTTTAGCGGTTGATCGCCTCAATCAGTTGGTTCGGTCAGCCTTAAATGAAGAATTCACTAAGCGCACAGTACGAGAACTGATTTCTGAACAACGCGAACAAGTGATGCAGGGTATTCGTAAGAAAGTAGCTGATGATTCTGCCGATATTGGCGTTGAAATTGTCGATGTGCGTTTAAAGCGGGTTGATTTATTAGCAGAAATTAGTGATTCGGTTTACCGTCGTATGGAAGCAGAGCGTAAACGCGTCGCTAATGAACTACGTTCTACGGGCGCCGCCGAGTCGGATAAAATTCGTGCCGATGCTGAACGTCAACGTGATGTGATTTTGGCTGAATCTTATCGAGATGCGCAAAAAATTAAAGGTACTGGCGATGCTAAGGCAACTGCTTTATATGCTGAGGCTTTTGGTCGTGATTCACAGTTTGCTCAGTTTTATCGCAGCCTTGAGGCTTATCGCAGTTCCTTTAAAGATAAGAAAGACATAATGGTAGTTGAGCCAAATGGTGAATTCTTTAAGTTCTTACATAAAAAAGGCCAATAAGACCTAGGTGAATTGGGTGTTTATTGCTTGACACCACTACTATTGTATTTGGTGACGAAGAAATCGTAAGTACCCATCAGGGCATTACCATCAAGTGCGCCACTTGTAGCGCCTGCGACGTAGAAATTGCCGTTAGCATCGGTTCTAACACCGTTACCATCAGTTTCTTTACTTGCCACACCTAATTGGCGGGTGAATTGCTTGACACCATTACTATCGTATTTGGTGACGAAGAAATCGTCAGTACCTGTCAGGGTATTGCCATCAAGTGAGCCGTTTGTAGCGCCTACCACGTAAACATTTCCGCTAGCATCAGTCGCAACTTCGTTAGCAAAGGTTGCTGCACTAGCCGCACCCAATTGGCGGGTGAATTGCTTAACACCACTACTATTGTATTTAGTGACGAAGAAATCGTCAGTACCTGTTAGGGCATTACCATCAAGTGAGCCCTCTGTATAGCCGGCGACGTAGACATTGCCGCTAGCATCGGTCGCAACAGCGGTGCCAACGGTTGCTGCACCAGCCGCACCGAGTTGGCGGGTGAATTGCTTAACACCATCGCTACTATATTTGGTGACGAAGAAATCGTCAGTACCTGTCAGGGCATTACCATCAAGTGAGCCCTCTGTATAGCCTGCAACGTAGACATTGCCATTGGCATCGGTTGCAATACCGTAACCCCTGGTTTCTTGACCAGCCACACCCAGTTGACGGGTGAATAGCTTGACACCATCGCTATTATATTTGGTGACGAAGAAATCTACAGTCCCTATCAGGGAATTGCCATCAAGTGCGCCAGTTGTATAACCTGCAACGTAGACATTGCTGCTAGCATCAATTGCAACAGCTATACCAACGGTTTTTCTGCCAGCCACACCCAGTTGCTTGGTGTAGAGCTTGACACCACTGTTATTGTATTTGGTGACGAAGAAATCGTGAGTACTACCCGTCATGGTATTACCATCAAGCCCGCCAGTTGTATAACCTGCAACGTAGACATTGCCGTTAGCATCGGTCGCAACAGCGGTGCCAACGGTTACTGCACTAGCCACGCCCAGTTGCTTGGTGTAGAGCTTGACACCACTGTTATTGTATTTGGTGACGTAGAAATCGTAAGCACCCGCCAAGGTATTACCATCAAGCCCCCCTGTTGTAGAGCCTGTAACGTAAACGTTGCCGCTGGTATCGGTGCCAACAGCGTTGCCATAGGTTATTTGATCAGCCACGCCTAGTTGCTTGGTGCCAACCCAAGAAGAAGGCGGCGCCGAACTATCCCCGCCACCACAGGCGGCAAGGAGCGCTAAAGTTATTATTGAGAGTATGTAATTTAAGATCTTCATAATTGTTGCCTTTGGGGCATTCTAATGACGCAATGAGTCTTTACTTAAATGCATGGTTGTTTCGAACAAGGATCTTAGCATTTTGATATTCGCATGTCTATTGTGTATGCTTTTCTGATGGCCTTATTGGCCGACCTCGTGCTGCTTGCCCACTTTGCTATGGCTACTTTTTTAGTAGTGGGCATGCTGCTAATCCCGCTGGGCGCTTTCTGGAACTGGTCATGGGTCAGAGCTCGACGCTTACGCCAAATCCATATGGGGCTGATGATACTTATTGCCATTGAGGCTGTTTTTCACATTACCTGCCCTTTGACCACCTTAGAGGCTTTACTTCGTCAAACTGCTGCCCCTGAATCATTTTGGGCCGATCAGCTCGGCAAAATTCTTTACTGGAACTTACCCATTGAATTCTTCACGATACTTTACATGTGCTGTGTTATCTGGGTTACATTCCTGTGGAGGTCTGTACCGCCGAAAAAGAGGTAATCACAATCACCTGAATCACAACCATAGAAATCAAAGCAGTCTATCGTAGGGGTAATTCCCGACTAGATATGTAAAGTATTTTTTGTTTTACTAAGACACAATAATCAAAAATGGTGGAGTATGTCAGCCAATAAAACACTTACCCAACGTCGCGGTTTTCTAAAAACTTCATTAGCCATGGGCGCTGGAGTTGGCGGTGCATTGGCAAGCAACAGTGTTACCGCTCAGTCTAATACGTTTCTAGAGATTGATCCATGGACCAAGGCACAGGGATCCACCTTTGTGAATCCGCCCTATGGGCTACCCTCTAAATATGAAAAAAACGTTGTTCGGCTTTTGCCCAATCCTCCCCCTCGTTTTTTAACTGGCTCTCGTACACCTATCCAAAATTTACATGGGATCATCACACCTAATGGCCTTCACTTTGAGCGCCACCATGCTGGGGTACCTGATGTTAATCCTGAGCAACATCGTCTGGTAATTCATGGGTTGGTAGATCGACCGATGATCTTCACCATGGACGATATCCTGCGCTTTCCTTCTGAATCCAGAATTTATTTTATGGAGTGCTCTGGCAATAGTGCAGCAGAACTTAAGAAAGCAGCCAACAACACTGCCCAGCAAATTCATGGGCTGATTTCGTGTTGCGAGTGGACAGGTGTGCGTGTCTCCACCATCCTGCAAGAGTGTGGTGTCAAACCAGAGGCAACTTGGGTATTAGCCGAAGGTGCCGATGGGGCTGCTATGACCCGTAGTATTCCGATGAGTAAAATGCTCGATGACGCAATCCTGGCTTATGCCCAAAATGGTGAGATGTTGCGTGCAGAGCAAGGCTATCCGCTGCGACTATTTTTACCGACCTACGAAGGTAATATGAGTATTAAGTGGCTTCGTCGACTTAAGCTTGGTGTAGAGCCATGGCAAACCCGCGAAGAGACCTCGGCTTACACTGACTTACGTGAAGACGGCAAAGCCTTGCAATTTACCTTCACTATGGAAGTGAAGTCAGTTATCACTCAGCCATCTGGAATGATGAAATTAAAGGCTAAAGGTTTTTATGAGATTTCAGGTATAGCATGGTCTGGGAATGGCAAGATCCGACGAGTTGAGGTATCTACGGATAGCGGTAAAACTTGGGGTGAGGCAATGCTGCAAGAGCCTGTGATGGATAAATCATTAGTGCGCTTTCGCTTTCCCTGGATATGGGATGGCGCACCTGCGGTCTTGATGAGTCGTGCAGTTGATGCAAGTGGTGAAGTACAGCCAACCATGGAAAAGTTAATTGCAGTCAAAACAGCAAATACTTTCTATCACAATAATGCAATTCAACCATGGCGGGTAGCTGCAAATGGCGAGGTGACCAATGGACGCTAAGAACTATTACCGATACGGTCTGCTTTTTATTCTTATGGGCTTATTACTAGCTTGCAGTAATACTGTTCAAGTCTCTGGTAAGGTAGGTTTAGGAACCGTAGTCAATGAAAATCAAATTCGTAAATGGGATATTGATGTTGGGCCAAGTGGGGCTGGCCTACCTTCAGGCTCAGGAACCGTGCTTATTGGAGAGGTTGTATACCAACAACAATGCGCAAACTGCCATGGCGATAAAGGCCAAGGTGGACTTGCTAACCGTTTAGTCGGCGGCGGTGGCTTTAATACGCAGAATCCTGTAAAAACGGTAGGGAGTTTTTGGCCTTATGCCACTACCATCTTTGATTACAATAAACGCGCAATGCCACACCATTCTCCACAGTCATTAAGCGATGATCAAGTCTATGCAGTTACTGCTTATATCTTATTTATGAATAAGATCATCGATAAAGATGCGGTCATGAATGCCAAAACGTTACCACTTGTAAGAATGCCAAATCGTGACGGTTTTGTACCAGTGATACGTTAGTGGTAAGCAGACTTCATGAGGTTGTCACGGGCGCTCTCGAGACGGCTCACCAGCTCCATGCTAGTCGGTGCCATGGTTAATAATTCGACCTACAATTCAGCCAATGGATTGCAGCGAGATCTGTGGATAAAGTCACGGATCTGGCCTGCCCAGCAGAAGTCGAATCTGCGACCAAGGCCTTAGAAGGGCGTGGGTTCCTAGTTTTGCGTGATTATGCTTGCTTGCCCATAGGAAAGCGTAGTTGAGCCATAATTAGGTATGAACCGTTGGCTATTACCTGAAGATATTGCTGATATTTTGCCTGCTGAGGCTGCCAAAGTAGAGGCTTTGCGCCGCTTGCTACTTGATTTGTATCAATCGTATGGCTATGAATTAGTCACGCCGCCTTTAATCGAGTTTCTTGATTCTTTGCTAACAGGCACGGGTTCAGACCTTAATTTACAGACCTTTAAATTAGTTGATCAGTTATCGGGGCGCACCCTAGGTTTGCGGGCCGATATGACGCCGCAAGTTGCGCGAATCGATGCCCATTTATTAAATCGTGATGGTGTTACCCGTCTATGTTATGCGGGGTCTGTGGTGCATGCCCGCGCGAGTATTACTAGCTCTTCTCGTGAAGAGTTGCAGTTAGGCGCTGAAATTTATGGTTGCGCTAGTTTAGATGCCGATTTTGAAGCTATTTCACTCTTGTTACAAACCCTGAGTTTAGCTGGGCTTAAGCAAATCTATCTCGATTTATCGCATGCTGGGGTATTGGCTGGCGTGTTAGAGGGTGTGTCGCTTGCGCCTGCAGAAATTGAAACCTTATATACTTTATTGCAAAGTAAAGATCGCCCTAGTCTGGCGGCTTGGTCTGCAGTGTTACCGCCAAATTGTGCTAAAGCCTTGCTGGCTTTAACCCATTTAAATGGCCCAGGTACTGAGGTTTTGAAAAAAGCCCGCACTGGTGAGTTTGCTTTACCAGCAAATACCAAAGTACAAGAATCTTTATTGCAATTAGAGGCTTTGCTCAGATCGATTTCTACCCTTAAGTCAGCCGCAGAAATGAGTATAGATTTAGCTGATTTGCGGGGGTATCAATATCATACGGGAGTGATGTTTGCTGCTTATGTGGCCGATTTGGCGCAGCCAATTGCGCGCGGTGGTCGTTACGATCAAGTCGGTGCTGCTTTTGGGCGTGCACGCCCCGCAACAGGCTTTTCGCTCGATTTACTCACCTTGGCAAGCATTTCAAGGGCGCCCGCTTTACGACCTGCAATTCGTGCACCATGGCTTTCTGATGCGGCTTTATTAGCCCAAATTTCCCAATTACGTTTGGCCGGTGAAGTGGTGATTCAGCTTGGTGAGGGTGAGGGCTTTTTCAGCACTCAATTTCAATGTGACCGTGAATTAGTGCGGCAGGATAAAAACTGGGTAGTGACCCCATTAAGGTCGGTAAAATAGCCGGTCTTGATCAACTTTGGATTGAATATGTCTCAGCAGCACAGTAAGCAAAATCCTGGCCAGGCTAGGCTAACAAAGCGCGGCCAAAATGTGGTGGTCATTGGCACACAATGGGGCGACGAGGGCAAAGGTAAGGTGGTCGATTGGTTGACTGATCACGCTGCTGGAGTTGTCCGCTTTCAAGGCGGACATAACGCTGGCCATACTTTAATTATTGGTAATAAAAAAACCATCTTACGTTTAATTCCTTCGGGCATTATGCATCCCCAGGTAATTTGCTATATCGGCAATGGGGTGGTGTTATCACCGGAAGCGCTCTTTAAAGAAATTGCTGAGCTTGAGGCGGCCGGATTAAACGTTTGCGATCGCTTGCGTATTTCTGAAGCGGCAACTTTAATTTTACCGTATCACGTAGCGATTGATAACGCCCGCGAAAAAAAACGTGGTGCCGCTAAAATTGGCACTACTGGGCGCGGTATTGGGCCTGCTTATGAAGATAAAGTGGCGCGTCGCGCTTTGCGTGTACAAGATTTGTTTTATCCCGAAAAATTTGCAGCGCAATTGCGTGAAAATTTGGAATATCACAATTTTGTTTTAACAAATTACTACGGCGCGAGCCCCGTTGATTATGAAGCCACTTTAGCTGAGGCCATGGGTTATGCGGCGCGTATTAAGCCAATGGTGACTGACGTTTCTAGTGCTTTATATGCAGTCGAACAAGCTGGGCAAAATTTATTATTTGAGGGTGCGCAGGGTACGCTCCTTGATATTGATCATGGTACCTATCCTTACGTTACTTCGAGCAATTGTGTAGCTGGCAATGCAGCAGCAGGATCTGGCGTTGGTCCCGACTCATTGCAATATATTTTGGGCATCACTAAAGCTTATTGCACTCGCGTGGGTGCGGGCCCATTTCCTAGTGAGCTTTATGATTTCGATAATCCTGCGAAGCAAGACCCCGTTGGCATCCGCTTAGCCGAAGTTGGCAAAGAGTTTGGCTCGGTAACAGGCCGTCCGCGCCGAACTGGTTGGCTTGATGCGGCGGCTTTAAAGCGCTCGATTCAGATTAATGGCCTAACTGGTCTATGCATTACGAAATTAGACGTACTTGACGGCCTTGAACAGGTGCGTTTATGTGTGGGCTATCACCTTGATGGCAAAGTGCTTGATGTGTTGCCCCGAGGTGCAGAAGCAGTTGCTTTATGCGAACCAATTTATGAAGATTTTCCAGGTTGGCAAGATAGTACTGTCGGCATTCAAAAATGGGACCACCTACCAATTGAGGCGCAACACTTTTTGCGCCGCATTGAAGAGGTGGTGGGCAAGCCTATTGCCATGGTCTCGACTGGACCAGAGCGTGATGAAACTATTTTGGTACACCATCCCTTCGAGGTGGCGAATTAAATCGGTATGGTTAATTTTGTAGTTGAATTCACCTATTTTTTTTAGATTTTGATTAAAAGGTTTTTATCATGACGGTACGCATTAATTGTTTTGGTTTGCAGGTTGCCGATTCGCTTTACCATTTTATTGAGGACAAAGTATTGCCTGATCTGCATATTAATAGCGCTGACTTCTGGAAGGGCTTTGCAGCAATTGTAAAAGACTTAACCCCAATTAATGACGCATTACTCGCGAAGCGTGATCGGATCCAGCTTGATTTAGATAAATGGCATAAAACTAATCCCGGCCCAATCAAAGATATGCCTGCGTATCGTCAGTATCTTAAAGATATTGCTTATATAGATGAGGTGCCGGCCACTATATTGGCGGCTACTCAGAACGTAGATGATGAGCTTGCTCTCCAAGCAGGCCCTCAGCTTGTTGTTCCTGTGCTCAATGCGCGCTATGCTTTAAATGCAGCCAATGCCCGTTGGGGCTCTTTGTATGATGCTCTATATGGTACAGATATTTTGTCTGAAGAAGATGGGGCTAGCAAAGGCGGAGCTTTCAATCCAATTCGTGGTGCTAAGGTGGTCGCCTATGCACGTCAGTTTTTGGATCAGGCTGCACCATTACTTAAAGCTTCATATAGCGATGTGGTGGCATATTCCGTTGTAGACAATAAGCTATTGGTGAAGTTAAAAGATGGCAGCACTACTGGCTTGGTTGAGGAGCAACAGTTTGTTGGTTACCAAGGCGATACTTCTGCACCTTCATCTGTTTTGCTACGCAATAATGGTATTCATATTGATATTGAAATTGATAAGACCAAAACTATCGGTGCCAATGATTTAGCTGGGGTAAATGACGTAGTACTTGAAGCTGCTCTCTCAACTATTTTGGATTTAGAAGATTCAGTAGCGGTTGTTGATGCTGATGACAAAGTGCTTGCTTATGAGAACTGGTTAGGTATTCTCAAAGGAACCTTGGTTGAAGAGGTCAGTAAGGGCGGTAAAACTTTTACCCGCAGACTTAATCCAGATCGTAAATACAAAGCTGGTTTTGGCGCAGTAAATGCAAAAGATGGCTTGGTGATATTACACGGCAGATCACTATTATTCTTGCGTAACGTTGGTCACCTGATGACAAATCCTGCCATCATTACTGGTGAAGGCAAGGAAATTTACGAAGGCATCTTAGATGCAGTAGTGACAGTATTGATTGCTTTGTATGATATTAATCGCCCAGCAACTCAAATTATTGGCAATACACGTAAAGGTTCGGTATATATTGTTAAGCCAAAAATGCACAGTCCAGAAGAAGTCGCATTTGCCAGTGAGCTCTTTGGCCGCGTTGAGAAATTACTTGGCTTGCCAGAGAACACGGTTAAGTTAGGCATCATGGATGAAGAGCGTCGCATGAGTGTCAATATTAAAGCTGCGATTGCTGCAGCTGGTTCTCGCGTTGCTTTTATTAATACTGGTTTCTTAGATCGCACTGGCGATGAAATTCATACTGGCATGTATGGTGGTGCCATGGTACGTAAAGGGAAAATGAAGGTCGGAAAATGGTTCAATGCGTATGAGCGCCGTAATGTATTGGCTGGCCTAGATTGTGGTCTACGTGGTCGTGCACAGATTGGTAAAGGCATGTGGCCTGCACCAGAT
The DNA here is from genome assembly GCA_903944725.1 of uncultured beta proteobacterium. Lineage (GTDB taxonomy): Bacteria > Pseudomonadota > Gammaproteobacteria > Burkholderiales > Burkholderiaceae > Polynucleobacter > Polynucleobacter hahnii. Next base: position 784 of record CAJASX010000015.1, on the reverse strand, counting down.
CTCATGAGAGAAATGGTAGAGCAAAAAATCGCCCACCCACAAGCTGGTGCCAATACAGCTTGGGTGCCATCTCCTACAGCGGCTACTTTGCATGCCATGCACTATCACCAAGTCAACGTTGCGAAAATCCAAGAAGACATGGAGAAAAAAGATACTGCAGTGGAGTATGAATCATTAATGGATGATCTATTGACTGTACCAATTGCGCTTTATCCCGATTGGACTAAAGAAGAGATTCGAGAGGCGCTTAATAATAATTGCCAAGGTATTTTAGGTTATGTGGTTCGTTGGATTGATCAAGGCGTTGGTTGTTCAAAGGTGCCTGATATTTACAACGTAGGATTGATGGAGGATCGCGCTACATTACGTATTTCTAGTCAGCATATTGCCAATTGGTTACTGCACAAAATTGTGACTGTAAACGATGTTAATGAAGCCTTGCAACGGATGGCTAGTATTGTTGACATGCAAAATGCAGGCGATCCCCTCTATAAACCAATGATGCCAAACTACAAAGACTCATTCGCTTTTCAGGCAGCAAGTGATTTGATCTTTAAAGGGCTCGAGCAGCCTAATGGTTACACTGAGCCGCTTCTGCATGCATGGCGTAGGAAAGTAAAAGGGTTATAAATTGCTGGAGTTGGTAGCCAGTGGTATTAATTGAAAAGAGTCGTGAGCTGGATACTAGGAAAGCATGGAATAGTGGTGCCCAGAAGAGGACTCGAACCTCCACAATCTTTCGATCGCCAGCACCTGAAGCTGGTGCGTCTACCAATTTCGCCAT
>CAJASX010000014.1 GCA_903944725.1 uncultured beta proteobacterium | reverse complement strand
TTTGCTGCGCCGTTGTTTTATTGGACGATGGCGCTGGCCTAGTATTACGCTGATTAGTTTAATAGCGCTGACCATGATCTGGTTTGCAGTGCGCGCTGTATTTGGGTTAAATACACCCGATTACCGCACGGCATTAATTGAGGAGGGCCCCCTCGTTGCTTCAATTAATGCCAGTGGTATTTTAAATCCAGTAAAACAAGTTACCGTTGGTTCGCAAGTCACTGGCATGGTAAAAGAATTATTGGCTGATTTTAATTCACCAGTCAAACAGGGGCAGGTGATTGCCTTAATTGATCCACGTGATTTTCAAGCTAAATATGATCAAGCCTTAGCTAATTTCACCTTAGCGCAGAAAAATCATCAATTTAATCTAAAGTTAATCGATAAAGGCTTTATCTCGCCACAAGCCTTAGTGCAAACCGAGGCAGCGTATAAAACGACTGAAGCCGCTTTACGGTCAGCTAAAAAATCACTCGACGATACAGTCATTCGAGCACCGGTCGATGGGGTAGTGGTAAAGCGTAGTGTTGAAGTAGGGCAAACTGTAGCAGCTAGCTTGCAAACCCCAGAGATATTTATTATTGCCAAGAATTTAGCTGAGATGCAAGTTGATACGGCAATTGATGAAGCCGATGTAGGTCGATTAAGCGCGGGGCTGAACGCAAATTTTACCGTCGATGCATTCCCTGGCCGCATCTTTAAGTCAAAGATTACTCAAATTCGCAAAGCACCCACCACCATTCAAAATGTGGTGACCTATACTGTGATTTTGTCAGCAGATAATCCCGATTTAAAGTTATTGCCTGGGATGACTGCTAATGTCAAAATTGTAGTTGACAGGCGCGACAAAGTTTTGAAGATTCCAAATGCAGCATTACGTTTTCGAATGCCTGCGGTTGGTGACGCGCCAGCAAGTAATGCTTCAACCCCACCTGCTGGTGCCCCAACTGGTGCAGCTCGTAAAGGTGGTAGTGGGGGTAGTCGCGGTGTGCCAACAATACGCCGTATTTGGCTCTTAGAAGATGAAGGACTTCGTTCTAAAGCATTGCAGCGAATGATTAAAACTGGTTTGTCAGATGGCAATTTCACCGAAATTTTGCCTGATGATGACGCAAAATTACCCCCCTTAAAAGTCGGCGACGAAGTGATTATTGGTATTCAATCGCCCGATAGTAAGTCTTCTGGCACTGCAAGTGGTAGCCCGAGTCGTCCTGCTGGTCCACGGATGTTTTAAAGTACTACTAAATGACGTGTTGATTCATACTGACAATTTAAGTAAATCCTACGGCACTGGCGATCAAATCGTGCATGCCTTAGATCATGTTTCGCTTGATATCGATACCCAAGATTTTGTTGCCATTGTAGGTGCCTCAGGTTCAGGAAAATCTACTTTTATGAATCTCATTGGCTGTCTTGATCAAGCCACTAGCGGATCATATTATTTAGCCGGAGAAAATGTTGAGGCGATGGATGCCGATGCGCTCGCTGACGTACGTAGTCGGCGCATTGGTTTTGTATTTCAACAGTTTAATTTACTGGCACGTACTTCGGCAGTTGATAATGTTGCCCTACCTTTATTGTATGCCCGCAATGGAGCTTTAGCCCACTTAGATCATCAAGCTCGTATCGATCACGCTAAAGTACGTTTAGAGCAAGTGGGGCTTGGTAAGCGTTTCACTCATACACCCGCTGAGTTATCGGGTGGACAACAACAGCGGGTTGCTATTGCCCGTGCCTTAGTAAATGATCCCTTATTGATTTTGGCTGATGAACCAACAGGTGCGCTTGATTCTAAAACTTCAGTTGAAGTTTTAGAATTGTTGACCCGCTTAAATCAGCAAGGGATGACAGTAATTGTGGTAACCCATTCGCTAGAAGTGGCGGCTTATGCGAAAAGAGAAATCACTTTTCGTGATGGTCAAATTGTTAATATTCGAGTGAACTAGCAGTATGCAACTTGATCTTAAAACTAATTTATCGATTGCCTTATTGGCGTTACGGATTAATAAATTACGCTCGGTATTAACGATGTTGGGCATCATCATTGGGGTAGCTGCGGTAATTACGATGGTAGCAGTAGGTAGTGGGGCTCAAGCGCGAGTGAAACAACAAATATCAAGCTTAGGTTCTAATTTAATGATTTTAATTCCTGGAACTTTACTGCAATCGGGGGTACGCTTGGGTGCAGGTAATGCACAAAGCTTAACAGAGGAAGATGCTAATGCCATCGTCCGTGAAGTACCAGAGGTCGCCATTGCTGCGCCAACTTCTAGGGGCGCTGGACAAATTGTGACCGGTAATAATAATTGGGGTACAACTATCTATGGCGTGAAGAACGATTATTTTGATGCCCGCGAATGGACCTTAGCTAAGGGCCGCTTTTTTGATGCTGGTGAATTACAAGGGGCTAGTAAGGTTGTGGTTTTAGGACAAACCGTTGCTAGAGAATTATTCGAAGATATTGATCCGATCGATCAAATGGTGCGTATTAAAGGGATTCCATTTCAGGTGATTGGCGTAACTGATCGTAAGGGTCAAAGTAGTCAGGGTCAAGATCAAGATGATGCAGTATTTGTGCCTTTATCGACAGGGCGGAGGCGAATATTTGGTGAAGCCTTAGGGCGGATTGCGCGGGTTGGCTCGATAATTGTTAAGGTGGGGGCAGGCGAGAATATGAAATTAGCCGAAGAGCATATTACTGAATTATTGCGGCAACGCCACCGTCTTCAACCTACTGCTGATAATGATTTTACAGTGCGCAATTTGACCGAGATATTACAAGCACAAGAAGCCTCGAGTAAAGTAATGTCGCTACTATTGGCCGCAGTAGCATCAGTAAGCTTAATGGTAGGTGGCATTGGCATTATGAATATTATGTTGGTCTCGGTTACCGAGCGCACCCGTGAAATTGGTTTGCGGATGGCAATTGGCGCGCGTAGCAAAGATATTTTGGCGCAATTTTTAGTTGAGGCGATGACCTTAGCAACTATTGGCGGCGTGATTGGGGTGTTATTGGGCTCAATTGCTTCATTGCTGGTAGGCTCACTAGCTGGCTGGCCAGTTGAGCTTTCGTTCGCTTCGATTGCGCTTGCAGTGGGTTTTTCTGCTGCAATTGGGATATTTTTTGGTTATTATCCTGCCAAGAAAGCCGCTAATATGCAGCCGATACAAGCGTTGCGTTACGAATAACCAGCGCTCTTATATGGTGTGCTTTTATGCAAGATGTTTTATAACTCGATATGGGCGCGAAGAGAAAAGAAGTTAACTGGCCCACGTGCGGCATTATATGCAGGGTTGGCAATACGTTGATAATCGGCACTTAAATAGACGCCTTTATAGATATTGAAGCTATAAAAAGTTTCTAGAATTTGTTCGGGTTTATATTGCAAGGCGCCATCGCCAATAAACATTGTGCTACCTTTAAGCTGCAAATAGTTGATTTCAGAAGCAGAAATACCATTGACTGCAAAGGCGAGTCCGAAGGTATCTTCTTTGCGATTCCAAGCCGAGCCAGTAATGGATAGACCGCCTGAGAGTGACTTACTAATATCGTAGGTTTGTGTTTCAGTTTGCCCATTATTCCAACTCCAGCGGCCAAATATACCTATATCCTTCGTTATGGCCTGCTCAGCATTTAAACCATAGCCCCAGGCAGTTTGGTTGGCCTGGCGTGCGTTATAAATAGAAGGAATGGTATTAGTTTTAGATGCCAAATTAATTGCATTTTGGTAGTTGGCCATATAAGCATGAGTTTGAAACCACAAAGCCCTAATTTTTCCTACTTGCTCACCTATGGTATGGGCACGCGTGATTTCAACTTGATTACCGTAATCTTGGGTCATGCTGTAATCAAGCTGCAGGGTATTAGGTTCGGTGGGCATGGCAAAACGGGCTGCACGCGTCACCCAATCGCCTTGATACCATTCTGCGACCACGCCATAGGTATAACCTTTAGTATCTGCTGCAAAACTGTAAGCACCGCTTGACATAATGGCGTAGTTTAAAAATTGCGTACGTGGGTCGTGGCTATACGCGTTCGCGTCAAAAAAATCTAAGGCTGCAAACTTGCCATAAGTTAATACCAAGCGGTTTTTATCAACATTACCTGCCAGCTGATTAGCCACTCCCTCGATATGTTCCTTGCCGCCACCAAGCCCAATGGTTTGTCGAATAAATGCGCGCGCAGTGTAGTAGGACGGTGGTACGGAGGTGCCACGTTGCAACTCTCCATTGGTAAAACCGCCCAGACCACTGAAATTAGAAAAGGGTAGGCCCTCAAACATTTCGGGGTTGAAATACACCTCTGCCCCTTCCCACAAACGAGCGCCTAAAAATGCGGTTGCTGTTAAGGTATAGCTGCGACCGATATCCCCCTCGCTTTTATTTAACATACTTTTTTCACCATAGTATGGTGAGTTAAAGTTATTCTTCCATTGCGATATGTAAGTGGATTGTGCGTGAATGCTCCATTGCTCTGTAGCATTTAGTAAGGGGGTAAGACTATCGACGATTGGGGTATCAGAAACTGCTTCAGCCGCTTGGGCGTTTTGCTGTATGCCAAGCAAGGCATAGGCCAAACAGGCAAGCAAAATTGCAAAACCCACTCTATACCGATTATGAAGGCACAGATTTGGTTTGGATATTTTGCCAATTCGAAATTGATAGAAAAAAATAGAACGGGTCAATATATATTACCTAACTCGATAAATATATGAAAGTTATAATGGGAATTATTATTAATAATAAGTTCCGAAATTAAACAGCTTGAGCGATTCTAGCTTATTGGTGTGAAATACCTATGACATGCGCAATTTGCACCAAATCGCTAGTGGCGCCCTAGTTTTGATTCGCAATGGCTGGTTAATTTTGCTTTACCTTGGCGGAATTACTTTGGCAATGGAAGTAGTTATGGGGCTTATTTTGTAACTTAGTAAATTATTCTTCCGTTCGGTTTGGGATGAGATAATTAGCGCATGGAAAGTATTTCTGTAAATTTATCAAGTAGTAATGTAGACCTTTGTAGACCAGACACAATTCAAGTGCTTGCATTTGACGTTTTCGGTACGGTGGTCGATTGGCATAGCTCAATTGCAAGGGAAGTCACACAGCTAGGCTTGCAGGTTGATCCTTTAGCTTTTGCCACGGCTTGGCGTGCTGGCTATAAACCAGCTATGGCACGCGTACGCTCAGGAGAGTTACCCTGGACTCGCATCGACGATTTACACCGCCTGATTCTTGAGCAAGTGCTGCTTGATTTCAAAATTGACTCACTCAGTGAAGTGCAGAAAAAAGATTTGAATCTGGTTTGGCATCGGCTAGCCGCATGGCCCGATTCAGTATTGGGGTTACAGCAACTTAAAAGTAAATACACTATTGTGACTTTATCGAATGGCAATTTAGGTTTATTAGCAGAGATGGCAAAAAATGCTGGCTTACCCTGGGATTTGATTTTATCAGCCGAAGTTTTTCGTCATTACAAACCTGATCCAGAAACCTATTTAGGAGTTGCGGCCACTTTTGATATTACTCCCGAGCAGGTGATGCTAGTGGCTACCCATAAAGATGATTTATTGGCGGCCCACAAACTCGGTCTGAAAACAGCGTTTGTTGAGCGGCCCTTTGAGCACGGACCCAACCATTTACGCCAAGATATGCAGGTTGAAACTTGGACTGATTTTCATGCTAAAGATTTTCTCGACTTAGCACGACAGCTTGGTGTGAATTAATTTGCTTACTACAAAATTGCTACTAACTATATTTCGCCTTTCCTTTGGTTTGCTATTTTTTTTCTTGAGCACGGCACTTTTTGCGCAAGTTAATAGCAATCAAAATATCAGCAGCACTACTTCTAAAAGCTCTTCAGCAAGCTTAATGCAGTGGCCTAAAAAGCCAATTCATATCATCGTGAGTTTTACTCCAGGAGGCGCCCCCGATACTTTGGCCCGTATTTTGGCTGAAAGTTGGCAAAAGACTCTGGGCGTTAATGTTTTAGTTGAAAATCGCCCTGGTTTTGGCGGCAATATTGGTGCCGACTATGTAGCTAAGAGCGAGGCAGATGGCTATACCTTGTTAATTAGCACGGTTGGCATCCATGCTATTAATGGCGCGCTTTACGAGAAATTGAGTTATGACCCTAGCCGTGATTTTGCGCCGATTAGTTTTTTGGCTAGCACCCCTAATGTATTAGTAGTAAATAAAAAATTAGATGTGGCGAATTTAAGTGAGCTCATCACGCTAGCAAAAAAAGAGCCTAATCAACTGACCTTTGGTTCATCGGGATCAGGTACTTCTTTGCATATGTCGGGCGAGCTATTAAAGGAAATGACCGGTATACAAATACGCCACATTCCGTATAAGGGGCGTGCGCAATTTTTGCCAGACTTAGTCAGTGGACGCATTAGCATGGTCTTTGATAATCTGGCTTCAGCATTACCTTTAATTCAGGCAGGTGAAATTCGCGCAATTGGCATCACTGCTTTACGCCGATCGCCTGCTGCTCCTGAAATTCCCACCATAGCTGAGCAAGGTTTGCCAGGCTTTGAGGCGGTATCATGGTTTTCTTTAGTAGGGCCAGTGGGTTTGCCAGTTAACGTACAAAATCGCCTAAGTCAACTTACTAAAGAAGTATTGTTGCAGCCAGCGGTGCTTGCCAAGTTACGCGCAAGTGGTTTAGAGCCAGCCCCAAATAGCCCAGCCGAATT
>CAJASX010000013.1 GCA_903944725.1 uncultured beta proteobacterium | reverse complement strand
GGGTTGATAGTGTGGCTGTGACTTATGGAGCCCACCCAGTAGAAGAGCTACTCACCGCCAATGCCTTAGTATGTGTTGATAATGTAGAGCAACTGGCACAGTGGTGTAGTGCGCATTTGTACGAACGTAGTTTGACCTAAATAAGGGACGTAAAACAGCGATGGATCAGAAAGAAAATTGGGAACGACAGGCTCTTGAGCATTTACTACTTGAAAATTTAAAAGAAAGCCGCAAGGCGCGTCGCTGGAAAACTATTTTTCGTTTAGCCTTGCTGGTTTTAGTCCTCGGCATCATTTCGCAATTATTCGATTTGCATCTACCGGGTCGGGGTATGGGGATTGAAAAACATACTGCCTTAATCAGCTTAGATGGCATGATTTCACCGACCACTTCTGCCAATGCGGTTGATATTAATGCAGCACTTGATGCTGCTTTTGAAAATACCAATAGCGTGGGCGTGGTGTTGCGGATTAATAGCCCTGGGGGTTCACCAGTGCAGGCTGGCATGATTAATGACGAAATTCGCCGCTTACGTGCTCTTTACCCACAAAAACCTTTTTATGTGGTGGTAGAAGATGTTTGCGCTTCAGGCGGTTATTACGTAGCGGTAGCAGGCGACAAAATTTTAGTTGATAAGGCCAGCTTAATTGGTTCAATTGGCGTGGTAATGGAGGGCTTTGGGTTTACTGGCTTAATGGATAAATTGGGTATTTCACGGCGCTTAATTACTGCTGGCTCAAATAAAGGCATGCTCGATCCTTTTAGTAAAGAAAATCCGCGGCAAGTTGAAATGGTGCAATCGATGCTAAATGAAATTCATCAGCAATTTATTGAGGTGGTGAAAGCAGGTCGAGGTACGCGTTTAAAAGAGAATGCAGAATTATTCTCTGGGCGCGTCTGGAATGGGGCGCAGGCAGTTGAATTAGGTTTGGCCGATGGTTTTGGTAGCGTTGATTCGGTGGCTCGCGATCTTTTAAAGGCTCCTAATATTTTGGATTACACCCTCAAAGAAAATTTTGCCGAGCGGGTTGCTAAAAAGTTTGGCGCTGAAATGGGGGCCTCGATGGGTCAAGCTCTAATGAAAGATGCTAGTCTGAAATAAGCTACCCCAAGCCTACCGTGATCTTACGCTAGCAATAAAAATATCGCTGGACGATTTTGTAATTCGGCATAGGTATTTTCATTGGGAAAGCGTTTGCGCCATTCGGTAATGGTATGGGTCTGAATCGATTCGCTAGTTAAACTCAAATCGATGCCAATACACATAAGGGTTTCGGGTGCGAGTGATTGCAGACAAGCGGTAATCATCGCTGCATTGCGATAAGGGGTTTCAATCCAAATTTGAGTTTGCCGTAAGCGTCGAGACTCTGTTTCTAATTTTTTTAAGCGTGCTATGCGAGCCGAAGCTTGATTTGGTAGGTAACCTTGAAAAGCAAATTGCTGTCCATTTAAACCACTAGCCATCAAGCCCAATAAAATAGAGCTTGGCCCTACTAGTGGTTTAACAGAAGCGCCTAGACGATGCGCTGCTAAAATTATTTCTGCGCCAGGGTCGGCCACCCCAGGCACTCCAGCATCCGACATTAATCCCATTGGGTGCCCAGCCAATAAAGCCTGTAACAATTTTTCGGGGGGTGTCTTTTGATTATATTTTGCTTGTTGGCTTAGGCCCCGCCACTCTTGCATTTCTATTTCTTGTAAGGGGGTGGCAAGTGATACGAGCGAGTCAATGGCCTTTAAAAAAGCCCGCGCTGTTTTCGCATCCTCAACAATCCAGTATTTTAATTTAGCCGCTTGCTTAATAGTGGCTGCTGGTAAAACCCACGGCAATTGTTCGGCGCGACCTTCAGCTCCCAAGGTATTAGGAATCAGAAATAGTGTGCCTACTGCCATTTAATTGGCCTCACTCCATTTTTGGGCAGGTATCGCAAAACCTGCTTCACGTAATAAGCCACTTAAAGCAATTAAGGGTAAACCAATGAGCGCAGTAGGATCATCGCTTTGCACCGATTCTAGTAGGCTAATGCCAAGACCCTCCACTTTTGCACTGCCAGCACAATCATAGGGTTGTTCGGCGTGTAAATAGGCTTCTAATACGGCATCGGGTAATTCGCGAAAGCGCACCATAGTAGGCACACTTAGCGTAGTATGCTGGTCATCACGCATAAAACACACTGCGGTGTGAAACTGCACAGTATTGCCGCGCATTAACTGTAATTGCGCAAAGGCCCGTTCAAAATTACCCGGTTTACTAAGTACTGCCCCAGATAAGTCCGCCACTTGATCAGAGCCAATGACCCATGCTCCAGGATTACATTTGGCAATTGCGTCAGCCTTCATTTGGGCTAAACGTAAAGCCAGCGCAAGCGTGGTTTCTTGAGCTAAGGGGGTTTCATCAAGCGCTGGCGAACTGCAAGTAAAGGCCAGCCCCAAGCGTTCAAGTAATTGGCGGCGATAAATCGAGCTTGAGGCCAAAATTAACTGCGCTGGTTGCGCCGAAACTAAGTTAGTGGACATGAAAAATTACGCCTTCAATTAGACTAATGAGATGAATCGTAAACAAGTTTTACCTGAAGTTCAGCTTTCTGCAAATCTATCTGCCCTTCGCGCAGTCGATTTTTGTGCTGCACAGACCTATCATGGCACAGGTTTTTTGCCATTGAAAGCTTTACCCCGCGTGGTTTTAGAGCTTGCCAATTGCGGTCCAGACGATGGCTTTGAATGGCATATTCAAAGCCAGATCACTCCGGTTACCAGCGGCAAACTTGAGCAAACCTTGCTATTAAAACTGAAAGGGCAAGTGCATTTGCCCTGCCAACGGTGTTTGCAAGCTTTTCTATTTCCGTTGTATGAGCAACGTTTATTTCTTTTTGTATCCGATGAAGCAGCTGCCGATGCCTATCCAATCGACGATGACCAACTTGAAGCCTTGGTTGCAAGTCATCATTTTGATCTATTGAGCTTGATTGAAGACGAGATTCTCTTGTCTTTGCCCTTAGTACCAAAACATTCTGAAGGGCATTGTGCGCCTAGCCATTTATTGGGGGGCGCAGATAAACCAGAAAACCCGTTTAAGGTCTTGAAAAATATCAAGAAATAGTCCTATGGCTAGGGTTGAATGCAGGCTTTGATGTCAGTTAAAAATTGCCCAAAATCAAGTATTTACAGGCTTTTTTATGCTAGAATGCCCCCTTGTTTAGGAGTCAAATATGGCCGTTCAGCAGAATAAAAAATCCCCTTCTAAGCGTGGTATGCACCGCGCCCACGATTCTTTGACCGTTGGTGCCTTGGCCGTTGAGGCCACTACCGGTGAAACGCATTTACGTCATCACATTTCCCCCAACGGTTTTTACCGTGGCCGGAAAGTGGTTAAAACGAAGAACGATTAATTTGTGCAACTAAATGATTGAAGCGGCTTTAAATTGGCCGCTTTTTTCTTGGCTTAACAAATTTGGCAACCCCAGCACAGATTAATTCACTGATGAACGTCAGGCTTGCAGTAGATGCAATGGGCGGTGATCATGGTTTGGCAGTTACCGTGCCTGCCTCACTTGATTTTCTAAAATCTCATGCCGATGCCAAGGTGCTTTTGGTAGGTGATCCCCAATTACTTTCACAATCGCTGGCTAAGGCTCCAGCCGAGTTAATGCTGCGCATCGAGATTATTGCCGCTAACGAAGTTGTCCTAATGGATGATCCGATTGAGATTGCTTTGCGGCGCAAAAAAAATTCATCGATGCGTCTAGCGATTGAGCAAGTCAAAGAGGGTCGGGCCGAAGCTGTTATTTCTTCTGGCAACACTGGCGCTTTGATGGCTATTTCGCGTTATTTGCTGAAAACCTTGGATGGCATTGATCGCCCAGCGATTGCTACAGCAATACCCAATGAATTAGGGACTGGTACTACAGTCCTCGATTTGGGCGCAAATGCCGATTGTCTACCCATTAATTTATTGCAGTTTGCGCAAATGGCCGATGTGATGTTACGCGTTGTTGATGGTAAACCTACACCATCAATTGGACTGCTGAACATTGGCGAAGAAATGATTAAGGGTAATGAGGTCGTCAAGGAGGCCGGAGAATTATTGCGGAATAGCCAATTAAACTTCTTTGGTAATGTCGAGGGCAATGATATTTTTAAGGGCACCGTGGATATCGTGGTCTGCGATGGCTTTGTGGGCAATATTGTTTTGAAGGCAAGTGAGGGTCTGGCAAAAATGATGACTGGCATGATCCGGACAGAATTTAATCGCTCTTTATTAACCAAGCTCATGGCCTTGTGTGCCATGTTGCCTTTAGTGCGCGTCAAAAATCGGGTTGATCATCGGCGTTATAACGGTGCAGTACTGCTCGGTTTGCGCGGTTGCGTGATTAAGAGTCATGGCTCGGCTGACCGCCTTGCATTTGCCGCCGCCCTTGAACGTGCTTATGAAGCTGGCAAGAATCGGATGGTTGAACGCATTGCTGAAGCGTTTAGCGCACAGGTGATGCCATGACCCCAATGACCCTTTATGCGCGCATTGCAGGTACAGGTAGTTATTTACCTCAACAACGCTTAAGTAACGATGATTTAGCTGCACGTTTAGCGCAAGCAGGGCTAGAGACAAGTGATGAGTGGATTCGAACTCGCAGCGGTATTTCGGCGCGGCACTTTGCAGCTGACAATGAATTAACTAGCGACTTAGGCATGTTGGCGGCGCAGGCTGCATTGCACGATGCCAAGCTGCGTGCCGATCAAATTGAGTTAATTATTTTAGCCAGCTCAACCCCAGATCATTTGGGCGGCTTTCCAAGTACAGCTTGCGTAATACAAGATAAGTTAGGCATACATAATGGGTGCGCGGCATTTGATGTACAAGCGGTGTGTGCTGGCTTTACCTATGCTCTGGCGATTGCCGATGCATTTATTCGAGCTGGCACTTATCGCAAGGTGTTAGTCATCGGCGCTGAAATTTTTTCCCGCATTCTAGATTTTAATGATCGCACGACCTGTGTCTTATTCGGTGATGGTGCGGGCGCAGTGGTTTTAGAAGCTGCCAGTGAGCCAGGTATTTTGGCTTCGGCACTGCATGCCGATGGCCGGCAGAGGGCGATTCTATGTGTACCGGGTCGGGCCAAGGCGGGTGGTATCGAGGGTTCGCCTTTCTTAACTATGGATGGCCCAGCAGTATTTAAATTTGCAGTAAAGGTTTTAGAGCAGGTTGCCCTTGAAGCTTTGGAGCGTGCCCAATTAAAGCCCGAACAAATTGATTGGCTAGTTCCACATCAGGCTAATATTCGAATTATGGAAGGCACGGCGCGTAAATTGGGCTTATCAATGGATAAGGTTATTGTTACTGTTGCCGAACACGGTAATACGTCTGCTGCCTCAATTCCTCTAGCCTTAGATGTTGGTATTCGTAATGGCCAAATTCAGCGGGGTCAACACCTTTTATTAGAAGGTGTGGGGGGTGGTTTTGCGTGGGGCGCAGTAGCTCTTAAATATTAATGCGGAAATTGATTTCATGACATTTGCATTCGTCTTTCCAGGGCAGGGATCACAATCAGTTGGCATGCTGAGTGCACTAGCTGGCCATCCCGAGGTGCAAGCCACTTTAGCTGAGGCCTCACAGGCTTTGGGTGAAGATCTTGTGCAATTAATTGCCGCTGGTCCAGCAGAGGCCCTTGCACTGACAAGCAACACCCAACCCGTGATGTTGGCCGCAGGTGTTGCTTGTTATCGCGCTTGGTTGGCAGCTGGGGGAGCGAAACCTGCTTTTGTTGCCGGCCATAGCTTAGGTGAATATTCTGCCTTAGTTGCTGCTGAAGTTATTTCATTTACAGATGCAGTGCCGCTAGTGCGATTTCGTGCCGAAGCAATGCAAAGTGCTGTTCCATTGGGTACTGGCAGCATGGCGGCTATTTTAGGTTTGGAAGGCACGCGTGTACAAGCGGTCTGCGCCGAAGCAAGTTTACTTACTGGTGAAGTAGTTGAGGCAGTGAATTTCAATGCCCCTGGTCAGGTTGTAATTGCGGGCGCGAATGCTGCTGTCAGTAAAGCCTGCGAGTTACTTAAGGCTGCTGGCGCTAAACGTGCTTTACCGCTATCGGTCTCGGCCCCTTTTCACTCTTCTTTATTGCAACCTGCTTCTGAAAAACTTGCAGTCTATTTAGACACAATGACTTTTCATGCGCCTGTGATTCCACTGATTAATAATGTTGATGTGAGCGTACTGACCGATCCTCTAGCGATTAAAAATGCCTTAGTAAGACAAGCGGCTAAGCCAGTACGTTGGCAAGAAATTATTCAAGCGATGGCTACAAAGGGCGTTACTCAAGTGGTGGAATGTGGGCCGGGCAAAGTGTTGGCTGGTCTAACCAAGCGTATTGATGATCAATTACAAGGCTATGCATTATTTGATGATGTGAGCATAAATGAAGTAAGAACTGCTTTGGGACAAACAGCATGAAAATCGATCTGAGTAAACAAATTGCCCTTGTAACTGGAGCATCACGGGGAATTGGGGCTGCCATTGCCCAAGAGCTTGCGCAGTCGGGTGCCATAGTGATTGGTACTGCTACCTCTGCCGCTGGTGCGGCAACAATAACAGAGCGCTTACAAGCTTTTGGTGGCCGTGGCGAAATACTTAATGTTAATGAGGCTTTTGCTAGCGAGCAAATAATTGACACTATTTGCAAAGAATTTGGCGGTATCCATATTTTAATTAATAACGCGGGCATTACCCGCGATCAGCTCGCGATGCGGATGAAAACAAGCGAATGGGCAGATGTGGTTGATACTAATCTCAGTGCCGTATTTCGGCTTTCACAAGCAGTTTTACGACCGATGATGAAAGCCCGCTTTGGACGAATTATCAATATCACCTCAATCGTTGGTCATATGGGTAATGCAGGACAGGTAAATTATGCTGCTGCAAAAGCCGGTGTCGCTGGTATGACTCGAGCCTTAGCCCGTGAAATTGGTAGTCGAAATATTACGGTCAATTGCGTTGCCCCAGGTTTTATTGATACTGATATGACCCGCGCCCTGAGCGAAGAGCAGCAAAATGCCTTAAAAGCCAATATTCCTTTGGCGCGCTTAGGTAGCCCAGAAGAGGTAGCACAAGCGGTCGTTTTTTTGGCATCTGGGGCCGCTGGTTACATTACAGGAAACACCCTGCATGTCAATGGGGGCTTGTATTTAGCATGATTTTTAGAGTCTGGTTTTGCAGTATTCGTGGATTAATCAGCAGGTATCTTTGCCAAGCTGATAAAATCCTTAAATCGTTTTTTACTACCCTAGGGGGACTTGATGGACAACATCGAACAACGTGTTAAGAAAATTGTAGCCGAGCAATTGGGTGTACCAGAAGCAGACATTAAGAATGAGTCTTCTTTTGTAAATGACCTCGGCGCTGATTCGCTTGATACGGTAGAGTTGGTAATGGCTTTAGAAGATGAGTTTGGTATTGAAATTCCTGACGAAGAGGCTGAAAAAATTACAACCGTTCAGCTGGCGATTGATTTCGCAAAATCTAAAGCATCACAGGGCTAATTATTTGGACTCGCTGTGACTGCATTAAAACACCAACGCCGGGTGGTGGTCACCGGCTTAGGGCTCATTTCCCCAGTTGGAAATTCAGTCTCAACTGCTTGGTCAAACATACTCGCAGGTAAGTCGGGTATTGCAACCATCACAAAGTTTGATCATGCACCGCTTAGCGTTCATTTTGCTGGCGAAGTAAAAGACTTTAATATTGAAGAGTATGTCTCGGCCAAAGAAGCGCGCCACATGGATCATTTCATCCACTATGGCATTGCTGCTGGAACCCAAGCACTGCGAGATAGCGGCATTGAAGTAACCGATGCGAACGCTGAGCGCATTGGCGTAATGGTGGGCTCTGGCATCGGCGGTCTACCGATGATTGAAGATACGGGTGCCGAGCTCTTAGCGCGCGGTCCACGGCGTATTTCACCATTTTTTGTACCAGGCTCAATCATTAATATGATTTCGGGTCATTTAAGTATTTTATTTAATTTAAAGGGCCCTAATATTGCTGCTGCTACCGCCTGTACTACTGGCCTGCACAGTATTGGTTTAGCAGCGCGCTTAATTCAAGCAGGCGACGCTGATGTGATGCTGGCGGGGGGTGCAGAGTCAACAATTTCGGCTTTAGGAGTCGGGGGTTTTGCTGCTGCCCGCGCACTTTCAACCCGCAATGATGACCCCACGACTGCTTCACGTCCATGGGACAAAGATCGTGATGGATTTGTGCTTGGTGAAGGTGCTGGGGTGATGGTCTTAGAAGACTATGAGCATGCTCGTGCCCGCGGCGCCAAGATTTACTGCGAGCTAGTGGGCTTTGGAATGAGTGGCGATGCTTATCATATGACCGCACCCAATATGGATGGCCCGCGGCGCTGCATGGTAAATGCACTGCGTGATGCTGGCTTAAATCCAGATCAAATTAACTATATAAACGCGCATGGCACCTCAACCCCCTTAGGCGATAAAAATGAAACTGAAGCCATTAAGGCCGCCTTAGGTGAGCACGCGAAAAAGACCGTAATAAACTCAACAAAATCGATGACGGGACATTTATTGGGCGGAGCCGGCGGTTTAGAGGCAGTTTTTACTGTTTTGGCCTTACATCATCAAAAATCACCCCCTACCATCAATATCTTCAACCAAGACCCAGAGTGCGATTTAGATTACTGCGCAAATTCTGCCCGTGATTTGGCGATAAACTACGCGGTTAAAAACAACTTTGGCTTTGGGGGTACTAACGGCACCTTGATTTTTGGTAAGTTGACCTAATATAGAGTTAACCCCGCTTTCCGCAGTTCACTGCGAAGTTCAATACGAAGTTCAATACTAAGTTGATCCAGATGAAAAAATTATTAATCACTACACTCGCTATTGTTAGCTTTGGACAGCTACATTTTGCTCCCACTGCTTTCGCCCAAGCGCCCCGCGTAGCAATTCCCGATTTTGCCGATTTAGTAGAAAGAGCCAGCCCAGCTGTAGTGAATATTCGGACCACAGAAAAAGTCTCGACGCAGCAGGCTGGTGCCAATGGCCCAGGGGGCACCGATGAGCAGCAAGAATTTTTTCGGCGTTTTTTCGGGATTCCTTTTCCAAACATTCCAGGCATACCAGGATCACCGAAGGGGCCTAATCAAGCCCCTAACCGTCCCGGACCACCGCAAGAAAATGACCGTGGGGTGGGTTCGGGTTTCATCATTGATGCTAACGGCTATATTTTGACTAATGCCCACGTAATTGAGGGCGCTGAAACTATTTATGTCACCTTAACTGATAAACGTGAACTCAAAGCCAAATTATTGGGTGCTGATAAGCGAACGGATGTCGCCCTAATTAAAATTGAGGCCAGCGGTTTACCAAAATTGCCTCTCGGAGATTCTTCAAGGGTGCGAGTTGGAGAATGGGTGCTAGCCATTGGCTCACCTTTTGGACTAGAAAACACGGTTACCGCTGGTATTGTCTCGGCAAAAAGTCGCGACACAGGAGACTACTTACCATTTATTCAAACTGATGTGGCGGTTAATCCAGGAAATTCTGGGGGCCCCTTGTTAAACACTGCTGGTCAGGTAATTGGCATTAATTCGCAAATCTTTAGTCGTTCAGGTGGCTACATGGGAATTTCTTTCGCAATTCCCATTGATGAGGCGATGCGGGTTGCTGATCAGTTGCGGGTTAGTGGTAAATTGGTTCGTGGTCGCATTGGGGTTTCCATTGGCGATATCACTAAAGAAACTGCCGAAAGTTTAGGTCTTGGTAAGCCGCGTGGTGCTTATGTACGTAATGTTGAACCAGGTGCCCCTGCAGCGCAAGGTGGAATTGAGGCTGGTGATGTGATCTTGAATTTCAATGGCTTTGATATTCAAAAATCAACCGATTTACCGCGTCAAGTTGGTCAAACTAAACCAGGCACTCGGGCAACCGTGCAGATTTGGCGTAAGGGAGGCGCCAAAGATTTGACCGTCGTTGTAGCCGACGCCGAGCCGAGTGAAAAAGTAGCTGCCAAAAAAGCTGAGAATATGAGCCCACAAAGCGGCAGCGTCAATACTGCTTTTGCAGTGGTGGTAGCAGAGTTGCCCGACAGTAGAAAGCAAAGTTTAGGGATTAAAAATGGCGTAGAGGTTACCGCTATTAATGATGGCCCAATGGCGCGCGCAGGGGTGCGGGTAGGTGACGTGATTGTGCGTATTGGCGATACCGATATTTCTGGGGTAAAGCAATTTGAAGCCCTAGCCAAGGGTCTCGATGCCAATCGTCCAGTGGCGGTATTTGTGCGCCGTGCCGATAGTACCCTGGTGCTTCCAATTCGCCCAAATAAGCCCTAAATTAGCTTAAAAGCAGGTTTTTCTGCCTTCAGGACGGTGCTCTAAGCCCTTAAAAGTAGGGTTTCTGCGCAACCATTACAATGCTGATAAGACGGCTTTTTGCAGCGCATCATTTTGTTGTGTTTCAGCAAGGCGTTTTCTGATGGATTTCATAAAGCGCAATGGATTTAATCCGTAATTTCTCAATCATCGCCCATATTGATCATGGTAAATCGACTTTGGCCGATCGAATCATTCAATTGTGTGGTGGTTTATCTGATCGGGAAATGGAAGCGCAAGTATTAGATTCAATGGATATCGAGCGCGAGCGTGGCATTACGATTAAAGCGCAGACTGCCGCACTTAGTTTTAAAGCTAAAGATGGCAAGATTTATAACCTCAATCTAATTGATACACCAGGGCACGTTGATTTTTCATACGAAGTGAGTCGTTCGCTGTCGGCTTGCGAGGGCGCCTTGTTAGTTGTTGATGCGAGCCAAGGCGTAGAGGCCCAAACAGTCGCCAATTGCTATACCGCTATCGAATTAGGGGTTGAAGTTGTCCCAGTTTTAAATAAAATTGATTTGCCACAGGCCGATCCCGATCGTGCTAAACAAGAAATTGAAGATGTGATTGGCATCGACGCTACCGATGCTTTAGCTTGTTCAGCTAAAACTGGCTTAGGTGTGCCTGAAGTTTTAGAAGAGATGATTCGGCGAGTGCCGCCACCGATTGGTAATGCAAGCGCCCCATTACAGGCATTAATTATTGATTCATGGTTTGATAATTATGTGGGGGTAGTAATATTAGTCAGGGTTGTGAATGGCACCCTGAAGCCCAAAGACAAAATTTTGTTGATGGCAAATGGCTCTACCCACTTGGTAGAGCAGGTGGGTGTTTTTAGCCCAAAATCGCTCAGTCGACCTGAGCTTAGTGCCGGCCAAGTGGGTTTCATTATTGCGGGTATTAAAGAATTAAAAGCCGCCAAAGTTGGTGATACCGCAACGCATGCGCCAGGGCAACAAGGCCGTATGCCCGCTATCAAAGCTTTACCAGGTTTTAAAGAAGTGAAGTCGCAAGTGTTCGCCGGCTTATATCCCGTTGAGGCAAATGAATATGATGTATTACGCGAGTCTTTAGAAAAACTCAAGCTTAACGATGCTTCATTGCAATATGAGCCTGAAGTGTCTCAAGCCTTAGGCTTTGGTTTTCGTTGTGGTTTCTTAGGTTTACTACACATGGAAATTGTGCAAGAGCGTCTAGAGCGGCAATATGGTATGAATTTAATTACCACTGCACCGACCGTGGTATATCAAGTGCAGCAACGCGATGGCAGCTTGCTCACTGTTGATAACCCATCGAAGATGCCAGATCCTAGCAAGATTGATGCCATTCTCGAGCCCATTGTGACAGTGAATTTATATATGCCACAAGAATATGTGGGGGCAGTGATTACCTTGTGCACTGGAAAGCGGGGTGCACAAATCAATATGAGCTACTTAGGACGCCAAGTGCAATTAACTTATGAAATACCTATGGCCGAAATAGTGCTCGATTTTTTTGATCGCTTAAAGTCAGTCTCACGTGGTTATGCATCGATGGATTATGAATTTAAAGAATATCGGGCTGCCGATGTTGTCAAGGTCGATATTTTGATTAACGGCGATAAAGTTGATGCCTTGTCAGTAATTGTGCATCGTAGTAATAGCCAATCGCGGGGGCGCGATGTGGTGGCAAAAATGCGCGGCATCATTCCTCGACAGATGTTTGATGTAGCCATTCAAGCGGCGATTGGTAGCAATATCGTGGCCCGCGAAAATGTTAAGGCATTGCGCAAAAATGTCTTGGCAAAATGCTATGGTGGCGATATTTCTCGTAAACGTAAGCTGCTGGAAAAACAAAAAGAAGGTAAAAAACGCATGAAACAGGTTGGTAATGTAGAAATACCCCAAGAAGCCTTTTTAGCTATTTTGCAGGTGGAATAAATGAACTTTGCTTTAATCCTGCTTATTTTGGTTATCGCTACTGGTATTGCCTGGGTCGCTAACCGCTATTACTTTGCACCGCGTCGAATTGCTGCAGGTGATCATCGTGTGCCACTTTGGGTTGAGTATTCAGCTAGTTTTTTTCCAGTGATTTGCGCAGTATTCTTTTTGCGCTCATTTTTATTTGAACCTTTCAAAATTCCATCAGGATCAATGCTTCCCACTTTACACATTGGCGATTTTATTTTGGTCAATAAATTTACCTATGGTATTCGTTTGCCAGTGATTAATCGCAAAGTGTTTGAACTTGGTACGCCAAAACGAGGTGATGTCGTGGTCTTTCGTTATCCACGAGATGAGTCAGTTGATTATATTAAACGGGTGGTCGCCATTCCGGGTGACATTGTTGAATATCAAAATAAACGTTTGATTATTAATGGTGAACCTCTGATGTATAGCGGTGGAACAGCCTATTTAGACCCCGAAAATATGCGCTACGAAAAAGAATTTACCGAAACTTACCCAGCAAATTTAGGTGGCTTAGCACACAAAATTTTAAATGATCCCGAGCGGAATACTACAGGTTTTCAGCCTGAAAAATTTCCAGGAATTGAAAATTGCCAATATCAAAGTTCTGGCTTAACTTGTAAAGTTCCTCTAGGGCACTATTTTGCGATGGGTGATAACCGCGATAACAGCCTCGATTCGCGCTTTTGGGGTTTTGTGCCCGATCAAAATTTGGTTGGACGGGCTTTTTTTGTTTGGCTTAATTTAGGTTCATTAAGTCGCATTGGTAGTTTTGAGTAAGTCATGAACGCTCGAGCTGTCATCGACAATGGACCCTTACAAGAGCGTTTGGGGTATAGCTTTAAAAAACCCGAGCTCTTAAATCAGGCCCTCACCCACCGTAGCCATAGTAAAAAAAATAATGAACGCCTAGAGTTTCTAGGTGATTCAGTCTTAAATTGTGTAGTCGCAGAAATGCTTTATCAGCGGTATGCCGATCTAGATGAGGGCGACTTATCCCGCGTACGCGCTAATTTGGTGAAGCAGCAGGCGCTCTATGAAATAGCGCAATCGTTATCACTTTCTGATTATTTACGTTTAGGCGAGGGTGAATTAAAAAGCGGTGGTTTTCATCGACCCTCTATTTTGGCTGATACCTTAGAGGCTCTAACAGGGGCTATTTTTATTGATGGCGGTTTCGATGCAGCGCGCATCAGCTTAACGAAGCTGTATTCAACCATTTTGGCGCATGTTGATCCAAAAACTTTAGGCAAAGACGATAAAACACTTTTACAAGAATATTTGCAGGGTTTTCAGATGCCCTTGCCAGCCTATAACGTAACTGCTACGACTGGCGCAGCCCATAGCCAGCAATTTGAAGTCGAATGCGTGATTGCGAGTTTAAAGATCCAAGTGAAAGGTGGTGGAGCATCACGCCGTGCCGCCGAACAAGCAGCGGCTAAGTTGGCGCTTGGTGCTTTACAAAAAGCCTTGCCACAAGAAACTCGCAAACCTAAGAAAACCCGTTCAGCGAAGAAAAAAGCGGCTAAATCTGCTTCGAGCGACGAGCAATTAAAGCTCAAATTAAAAGGCTAATGTGGCCATTGACTCGCTATCAGATTTTTCGCTAGAGCCGGTCTCCGAACCTGCATTTCGCTGTGGCACGATTGCAATTGTTGGTAGACCTAATATGGGTAAATCAACCCTTTTAAATGCTTTGGTTGGGCAAAAGATTAGCATCACTTCACGCAAAGCCCAAACTACTCGACATCGTATTGTTGGCATTCAAACTCGCCCTGATGCGCAGTTTATTTTTATCGATACCCCAGGTTTTCAAACTCGTTTAATGAGTACCCTTAATAAAGCCCTTAATCGCACAGTGACAACTGCTTTGCAGGGCGTTGATGTGGCGTGTTTTGTAGTTGAAGCTGGTTACTTTGGGGTCGATGATGTCAAAGTGCTGCAGCTTTTACCTCCCGACTTACCGATTATTTTAGTGCTCAATAAACTCGATTTATTTTCTCGACGCTTTCAAACGCCAGCTGAGCGTGATTTAGTTTTACTTGATTTTATGCGGCAAATGAGCTTACCTTGGAATGAGTTAGGCGGTCGTCCTGACCAAACTCAACACTTTGCTGAAATTGTGCCTATGAGCGGTAAGAATCCAGAGGATGTTAAACGTTTGCTTGATTTGCTGAAAAACTATTTACCCCTTGGCGAGCCCCAATACGACCCTGAAACCTTAACTGACCGTACCGAGCGGTTTTTAGCGGCCGAGATATTGCGTGAAAAGGTTTTTCGTTATACCGGTGAAGAGTTGCCCTATGCAAGCTCGGTGATTATTGAT
Organism: uncultured beta proteobacterium; assembly: GCA_903944725.1. Classification (GTDB taxonomy): domain Bacteria; phylum Pseudomonadota; class Gammaproteobacteria; order Burkholderiales; family Burkholderiaceae; genus Polynucleobacter; species Polynucleobacter hahnii. The sequence goes on along the minus strand of CAJASX010000013.1, from coordinate 14,532 downwards.
CAATTTAAAATGGATGGGCGAATGCGTCGTATTGCAGCTACGATCTTAGTGAATCGTGATAGTCATAAGCCAATGATTATTGGTGAAAAGGGTGAGCGCTTAAAGAAAATTTCAACTGAAGCCAGAATTGATATGGAAAAACTCTTTGATGGTAAAGTTTTTTTAGAAACTTGGGTTAAGGTTAAGCGTGGTTGGGCTGAAGATCATGCTGAATTGCGGGCGCAGGGCTTGGAATAGATGGCCTCAATTCGGATCATTGATGAGCCTGCTTTTGTATTGCATAGTATTCCATACAAAGAAACGAGTTTAATTCTTGACGTGTTTACTCGCCAACATGGTCGGATGGCCTTAATTGCTAAGGGAGCAAAACGACCGCACTCAGTATTGCGTCCTGTCTTGCAACGTTTTCAACCCCTATTAGTGTCTTGGAGTGGGCGTTCTGAATTGCGCACCCTAACTAAATCAGAATGGGTTGGCGGTACCCCCTCATTAGTAGGTGATGCGTTACTGTGTGGCTTTTATCTCAATGAATTATTAGTAAAGTTTCTGGCGCGCGAAGATTCATATGAAAAGTTATACGATCGTTATACCGAAACAATTCATGCCTTAGCAGAGTTAGAGCAAGCTCGTTTAGGTATTGAGCAAATCTTACGACCTTTTGAATTAAGTCTATTGCAAGAAACGGGCTATGCAGCCGCTTTAGATCGTTGCGTTGAAACGAACGCTAGCCCCGAAGAAGGCAGGCAATATGTCTACCAGCCTGAGCGTGGCATTCGGCCTTGGCAAACTGATGATCCTGGACACTGGCCAGTTTTGAGTGGTAATACCCTTCTCAATATTGCAGCAGGGGATTACGTGGCAGTCGATACTCTGGCTGAAAGTAAGCAACTAATGCGGTTTTTGCTGGGCTTGCATTTACAAGATCAAGTCTTAACTACCCGGCAAATTTTGATTGATCTGAAAAAGATCTGAACCTTTTATAAATCAGTTAATCTTGCTGTATGAGCGCTATTTGGCAACCCAATCACCCGGTAATTGAACTCGGTATCAATATTGATCATGTGGCTACATTACGTAATGCCCGTGGCACCCAATATCCAGACCCTATCCGTGCTGCACTCGAAGCCGAAGCCGCAGGAGCCGATTTGATTACCTTGCATTTGCGTGAAGATCGACGTCACATCAAAGATGCTGATTTAATAGCACTACGACCTTTAATTACTACCCGCATGAATTTAGAGTGTGCTGTTACTGCCGAAATGCTTGCGATTGCTTGTGAAGTGAAGCCTCACGATGTTTGTTTGGTGCCCGAACGCCGTAGCGAGGTAACTACTGAAGGGGGCCTCGATGTGTTAGGCCAATTTACCGCAGTACAAGCCGCGGTCAAACAATTACAAGCTGTAGGTATTCGGATATCTTTATTTATTGATCCATCCTTGCCACAAATTGAAGCGGCACAACAAACTGGTGTAACTGTTGTCGAGCTACATACAGGTTGCTATGCCAATGCTAACGGCGCAGCACAAGAGGCAGAGCTACAACGATTAATTACGGGCGCACGTTTTGCGAAAAGTTTGGGCTTGCGGGTAAATGCAGGTCATGGTTTGCATAAAGGTAATGTCATCGCAATTGCCCAGATTACTGAATTTTCTGAATTAAATATTGGTCATGCGATTGTGGCAGAGGCTGTATTTAAGGGTTGGCAGGCGGCAATTGGCGAGATGAAAAAAATAATGCTTACAGCAAGGCAAGGGGTAGCTTCAGCATGATTGTTGGCATTGGCACTGATATTTTGCAGTTACCCCGCTTAATCGCGGCATACGAGCGTACGCAAGGCCGTTTGGCGGAGCGTATTTTGGGCCCCCAAGAGCTGCAAGTATTTGGCCAGCGTTTAGCGCGCAATCAGCGCAGAGGGATGGCCTATTTAGCTACCCGTTTTGCTGCCAAAGAAGCCTTTTCAAAAGCCATTGGCCTTGGGATGCATATGCCAATGAGTTGGCGGGCAATGCAAACTTTAAATGAGGTTAGCGGTAAACCAGCGATTCACTATTCTGACCTATTAGCGCAATGGATGGCAGAGCGCAATTGGGATGCCCAAGTAACTGTGAGTGATGAACAAGATATGGTGATTGCCTTTGTGATTGTGAGTGTTTCATGAGTAAAGCCCGTTTACCACAGCTAGCTCCAGGACCCATCACTTTAGATGTTGTCGGCTTAAGCTTAACTGCAGCCGATCAGCGGCGCATTTTGCATCCCTTAACGGGGGGTGTTATTTTATTTGGCAGAAATTTTACTGATCGCGCTCAGCTCACTAAGCTCACTGCGAGCATTAAGGCGTTACGCCCCGATGTGTTGATTTCGATCGACCATGAGGGTGGTCGAGTACAGCGTTGTAAAAAAGCTGGCTTTACCCATTTACCGGCGATGGGTCGTCTAGGTGAATTATGGCTTAGTGGTAGTAAGGCGACCAATCACTCAAACTATCGAGCAGCAACAGCAATTAAGGCAATGCAAGCTGCAAGCGCTTGCGGCTATGTGTTGGCGACTGAATTACGCGCCGCTGGAGTTGATTTTAGTTTTACACCCGTCCTCGATTTAGATTTTCAGCGAAGTACTGTTATTGGCGATCGCTCATTTTCACGTGACCCACAAATTGTATTTGCCTTAGCAAAAAGTTTAAACGCGGGTTTGCTGATGGCTGGTATGGCTAATTGCGGTAAACATTTTCCTGGCCATGGTTGGGCAAAGGCCGATTCCCATGTGGCCATTCCAGTTGATGAGCGTACTTTAAAAAAAATTCTTAATGAAGATGTTAAGCCTTACGAGTGGCTAAATTTAAGTTTAATGGCAGTGATGCCTGCTCATGTCATTTATCCTCAAGTAGATCAAAATCCAGCGGGGTTCTCGACGATTTGGTTACAAACTATTTTGCGGCAACAACTGGCATTTACTGGGGTGATCTTTAGCGATGATTTATCGATGGAAGGAGCTAGCGTTGCTGGTGATGTCGTCAAGGGCGCACAAATAGCTTTACAGGCTGGCTGTGATGCAGTGTTAATTTGTAATCGTCCCGATTTAGCCGATAGATTGTTAGCAGAGTTAAAAGTTACGAACGCGAAATTAATAGCCTCAAGGCGGCGTTTGATTACTTTGATGCCAGTAGGGGCAGCACTTAGTTGGGATGAATTACTGCAACAAGAAGAGTATCAGCAAGCAAAAAAATTACTTAGCCAGCTAAAGTTAATTGAAGCTTTCTAAGTAATTAAGTATCGACCTGTGAGTACGCATGAGTAAGGCGACTAATTGGCGCGACTACGATATTCACCAGTACGCGTATCAATTTCGATTTTGTCGCCCGTATTACAGAACAGTGGTACTTGTAATTCATGGCCGGTAGCCAATTTGGCATTTTTCAAGACTTTGCCCGAACTGGTGTCACCCTTGACAGCTGGTTCGGTGTAAATGATTTCGCGAACCAATGAGTTAGGCATTGCCACAGATAGTGCTTTACCTTCGTAGAAAACTACTTCGCAGGGCATGCCTTCTTCGAGGTAATGTAATGCATCACCCATAAATTCTGATTCAACCTCGTACTGGTTATATTCGGCATCCATAAATACGTACATTGGATCGGCGAAATAGGAATAGGTACAGTCTTTCTTATCTAAGATGACAACATCGAATTTGTCATCAGCTTTATAAACACCTTCATTAGGCGTGCCAGTTAACAAATTTTTTAATTTCATTTTCACCACTGAAGAGTTACGGCCCGAACGACTATATTCGGCTTTTACGACAACCATGGCATCGGTGCCGACCATCACTACGTTACCAACGCGGAGTTCTTGAGCTGTTTTCATCTTGGGCGTTCCTAGTGTTCCTAATAACAAATTGAAATTGGGTGAAGCAAAAGCCCACCATTTTACCCATTTGGCGAGGTTTACTCGACAAAGTGCAATAAACGGGCAGCTAAACCACCATCGGCTTGTTCTTCTAGTAGCTTTGCGCGCCATAACTTGGCGTGCGCCTCCCATTGAGGTAATTGTGGCCACCAAGCGCTGGGAGCTTGCCAGTGAGAGGCTTGCCAGCAAGCTGAAATCAGCGCAGGTGAGGCACCATCTAAGTAGAGATCAAGAAATGCCTTGAGTTTGACCTCATGCGCTAAGTCGGTTTGCGGATAGATATGCCAGAAAAAAGGTTTGGCCGCAAGTTGGGCGCGCACAAATGAATCTTCACCGCGCACAATATTAAAATCGCATTGACTTAATAGCCAGTCATAATCATCTTGAGGAATAAATGGTAAGTAATGCAGCTTAATCGAGTTTGGCAATACTAGTGACTGATCTAAGGAAGCGGCCTGACCATAGGTTAATAAAACATCGCACTGACCATCAAGCGTAGCAAGGTCGGTAAGCCATTTCTGCAAAGGTGCTGCTGGGTAGCAAAAAATACTAATACGTTTCGCTACTGGGCGTAATTGTTGCCAGATGGTGGCAAGACTAGGAGGTGGTTGAAGTGCCGGTGGCATTGGCGGTAGAGGTTCTAGTAGCAAACCGCCGGTATTGGCCCGAAAGCCTGGAAAGAAAAAATATTTTGCCAGACCATGCGCTTGAGGCGAGGCCTTAGCATGGTAGTCGCCGACCCAAGCCTCGGCGCTTAAGTATTCCAAATTAATTAATACTGGGGATGGTGTTTTAATCAAAAGACCGGCCAAATAGGGTGGTGGTAATTCGCAGCCAAAGGCTTCAATCGCCACGTCTGGGGCACTGAGTGGGTGACGCGCATTACTATAGCTTGCTTCCCAAGGGTGAATTGCAAGCCCCACAATGGGCGGGTGGCCTGAAACAAGTAAATTAAGGGTTGGCAGATCATCACAAAAGAGTTTCACTTCTTGTTTGTAGCGGCTTGCTAAACTGCGGGCAAGACGCCAGCAAATACCAGCATCTCCATAGTTATCGACGATTTGACAGAAAATATCCCAACGCATGAGTAATTCGCTTTTCGAAATCCTACAAAAAGATGTAAAACGGCTCCCTCGCTTACCGGGGGTCTATCGCTTTTTTGATGCGGCAGGGCATATTTTGTATGTGGGTAAAGCCCGCGACCTGAAGAAGCGGGTCTCCAGTTACTTTCAACGCACTCAATTATCACCGCGGATTGAAAGAATGGTTGGGAAAATTGCCAGTTATGAAACTACCGTAACGCGGACCGAGTCTGAGGCTTTAATTTTAGAAAACAATCTAATTAAAGAATTAACACCACCTTTTAATATTTTATTTCGGGATGACAAGTCTTATCCTTATTTGATGTTAAGTGGCAATACTTTTCCGCGTCTAGCTTCTTACCGCGGTAAAGTCGATCGCCGTAATCGTTATTTCGGACCATTTCCAAATGCGTGGGCAGTACGTAATAGCATTCAAATTTTGCAAAAAGTATTTCGTTTAAGAACATGTGAAGATTCTGTTTTTAAAAATCGAAGTCGTCCTTGTTTGCTTCACCAAATTCATCGTTGTAGTGCACCCTGCGTAGGTCGGTTAAGTGCAGAACAATATGGCCAAGATGTAGCACAAGCGATGCGATTTTTGGAAGGCGATCATAGCCAGGTATTGACTGAATTAGAAAAAGAAATGGAAGCGCATAGCGTAGCAATGGAATTTGAAATGGCTGCAGTTTTGCGTGACCGCATTGCTGATTTATCTAGTGTGCTACAACAGCAATCCATGGATACCATCGCCACAGGTGAAGGCGATGTAGATATATTGGCAGTGGCAGAGTTAGAGGGTATGGTATGTGTCAATTTAGCCATGGTACGCGGTGGCCGACATTTAGGTGATCGGGCTTATTTCCCTAAAGCATTGCGCTCGGTTGCGGGAGAATTACCCGATCCTGCAGAAATTCTTGAAGCATTTATGCAACAACATTATTTAGATACAGAGCTAGAGCCTACCAGTAATCTTATTCCGCAGACGATTATTTTGAGTCACCAGACTCAAGTTGGTAGTGAGGTTGGCACCACGATTAATTTGTCCGATATATTAGCAGCCCAGGCAGGTCGAAAAATTTATTTTCTTCATCAACCTCACGGCCAAAGACGTCATTGGCTGGTGATGGCAGAGGGCAATGCAAAAATTGCCTTAGCGAAGCGCTTAGTTGAAACTGGCGGTCAACTGGCAAAAGTGCGTGCTTTAGCTGATATTTTGGCTTTAGACCTTGAAAATCTAGAGCAACTTCGAATTGAGTGTTTTGACATTAGCCATACCGCTGGCGAGGCAACTCAAGCGGCTTGTGTGGTGTATGCAAAAAACGCCATGCAGGCCAGTGAATATCGGCGCTTTAATATTAAAGACATTACCCCAGGCGACGATTATGCGGCGATGCGCCAAGTACTACAAAGGCGGTACGCTAATTTTCAAGAAATTCCACCCGAACGTATGCCGCACGTGATTTTGATTGATGGTGGTAAAGGCCAAGTTGAGATGGCTCGTCAGGTTCTGGTTGATTTTGGCATGGAGATTGGCTTGATCGTGGGGGTGGCTAAGGGAGAAAAGCGTCAAGTGGGTTTAGAGACTTTAATATTTGCTGATGATCGTCCTGCGCTAACCTTGGGAATTCAGAGTGCAGCCTTAATGCTGCTAGCCCAAATTCGCGATGAGGCCCACCGTTTTGCAATTACTGGAATGCGTGCGCAACGGGCCAAAACCCGAACCGTTTCACGTCTGGAGGAGATTGAGGGTATTGGTGCTAAGCGGCGGCAAAAACTACTAGCCCGTTTTGGCGGTTTGCGTGGTGTTGCTAACGCTAGTATTGAAGAGTTGCTTGGGGTAGAGGGTATCTCGCAGGTTTTGGCTGAACAAATTTACCGCCAATTGCATTAACCACGATGAATATAGCCTTCCCCATAGCGTTTGGTTTATGCTTGCGGGATGCCTTTTAATTTACCGATTGCATTAACTTGGTTGCGGGTTGGTGCAATTCCAATCATTGTGGGTATTTTCTATTTGCCCAATAACTGGTTGACCCCTTTTGAAAAAAACCTACTAGGTACGGTTCTTTTTGTTTTAGCCGCATTAACTGATTGGCTTGATGGTTTTTTAGCACGGCGTTGGGGTCAAGAATCTTCTTTTGGGGGCTTTCTTGATCCAGTAGCTGATAAATTAATTGTTACTGCGGCCTTGTTGGTTTTATTAAATATGGACCGTGTGCAGGTATGGGTTGCGCTAGTTATTATTGGTCGTGAAATTACGATCTCAGCCTTACGGGAATGGATGGCACAAGTTGGCGCATCACGCAGTGTGGCAGTACATTTTGTGGGCAAATTAAAAACAGTGGCACAGTTAGTGGCAATTCCCTTTTTATTGCTTAATGACACCTTATTTGGCTGGCTCGATTGTGCGCGGGTAGGTACATGGTTAATTTGGGTTGCTGCTTTATTGACTCTGTGGTCGATGTTTTATTACTTACAAAAAGCCTTCCCCCAACTAGTTGATAAGCAGTAAAGAGACAGATGGAGCAATTATTTGCTAAACTAATACCCTATTATGCGGGAATAGCTCAGTTGGTAGAGCGCAACCTTGCCAAGGTTGAGGTCGCGAGTTCGAGCCTCGTTTCCCGCTCCAAGTTCGATGGGAAGCCCTAAAAAGCTTCCCATTTTGATTCCTGAATTTGGTGCGTTGGCCGAGTGGTTAGGCCGGAGCCTGCAAAGCTTCTTACGGGGGTTCGATTCCCTCACGCACCTCCAGTTATGCCTGCAATAACAAGTAAACGCAATGAAGATTTAAGTGCTTGACGAATTAAAAATGCACCCTAAAATAAAGCAACTTATTTTGCTATTCAGATGAAAGTAACTGTTATGCGCAAGATCCTTATTAGCGGTTTGTTTACTAGCCTTTTAATAGCTTGTGCTAGCTCGGGTTCGGGTGATAGTGCTACCGGCACCCCCGATGAAATTAATCAAACTCAAACAGAATTATTGGGCGGCTTGCCGCTGCCTACTGGTGCGCGCATTATTGGCGCTGATTCCTTGATTATAGGTAGAGGCGATAGTTGGGTTGGGCGTGTAGTACTCAGTGGTCTACAAACTCCCACCGATATTTACGCATTTTTTCAGTCCGAATTTCCTAAGGCAGGTTGGACTACTGTAAGTGCGGTAAAGGCGAAATGGAGTATTTTGGTTTTTACAAAAGGGGATCGCACCGTTTTGGTTGAGGTTGCCGACGGCTCACTAACGGGACCTAAGGCGCAAATCATTATTACGTCATCACCAAAAAATGCTAACGTAGTAGCGCCAGCGAAGAAGTAATTTTTAGAACAGCTAAGCGCATTTAAGCTTAACTAAACCCACTCCCTAGTAAGTTATCAAGCTCGTTAGCTTGGCTTACAGACCTTGCGCACGAATTAAGCCTACCGCCTGACCTTCAATCGCAAAGTTGGGTTGGCGAGCATCGACTAAAATATTTTTAAAGTCGGGATTTTCAGCTTGCAATTCAATCACCATGCCCTGTGCAGTTTTTCTTTGCTGCCAGCGCTTCACAGTGACCTCATCATCAAGTCGAGCTACAACGATATCGCCGTTGCGTACTTCGTTGGTTTTTTTCACTGCCAAATAATCACCATCGAAGATGCCAGCATCGCGCATGCTCATGCCACTTACTTTTAATAAATAATCTGCGCCCTTACTAAAGAGGCTAGGGTCAATTGGCACGTGTTTTTCAATATGTTCGATTGCCATGATAGGCGAGCCTGCGGCTACTCGCCCAATGAGCGGGAGCGTTAATTGCTGTAAAGCGCCTGAGGGTAGGGCCATTTGGTAAGCATTCTGAGCGCGACTTTGAGTATGCTTGGGGGGAATGCGAATGCCGCGAGAGGTACCGGGACTTAATTCAACATAACCTTTGCGCGCGAGGGCGCGCAAATGCTCTTCTGCCGCATTAGCCGAGGCAAACCCTAGGCGGGTGGCAATTTCAGCGCGGGTAGGTGGTAAGCCACTTTCTTCAATCGACTGAGAAATGAGAGCCAGAATCTCACCCTGCCGAGGGGTCAATTTGGGTAAATTTAGAAATTCGACTGTATTTATGTCCATACTGATATTGTATACAGTAGTTTTGATAGTTCAAGAACTTTTGTTGCCCTAAAACCCCCTAAATGACGCAAATTCACCACAAAGTCCTTAAAAAGGCCAAAATTTACCCTAAGCAGCACAACCGTCGCGGCCCTATTTAATTTTAGGTGCTTAAGACCACCTCAATTCAGGACGAAATTTAAGCACGCATTTTCAGCGCTAGGTGAGCTTTTTTGCTAGAATAGCCCCCTTATCTGTAGTTTGATAAGGTTTAGATCCTAGTTTTAAGTTAGTCATAGTCAGTTTTAAGTGCAGTTTTCCTACAATTTGTTGCCACCCTTGTCATACTGGCTGCCGACTTCGTCACCATCCGAAGTTAGTAAGATGCCCAGATGACTTTATCCAGAAGGAGTGTTAGATGCGTCATTATGAAATAGTCTTTATCGTCCATCCGGACCAAAGCGAGCAAGTGCCCGCGATGATTGAACGTTACAAAGCAGTGTTAACTGCCGCAGGCGGAAAAGTTCATCGCATCGAAGATTGGGGTCGTCGACAGATGGCTTACATGATCGATAAACTTGCCAAAGCCCATTATGTTTGTATGAATATTGAGTGCGACCAGAAAACCCTGGAAGAACTTGAGCATGCATTCAAATTTAACGATGCGGTTTTGCGTCACCTCATCATCAAAGCTAGTAAGGCCGAAGTAGAGCCTTCCATCATGATGAAAGAAGTGCAGCGCGAAGATGCCCGCAAGCAAGCTCAAACCGACGCACCTGTTGCGGCGGAATCAGATCATTAATTTAAGAGAAATGCGGAGGCGATAGAGCGTAAGCAAGTAGCGGAACGGCGTTGAATCACTTCACCCTAACTGCTGCCTTGGTATCCAAAGACGCGATTCGATTTACACCAGTAGGTCTACCCGTTATGCATTGCCAACTTGAACATATTGGCGAGGTAAGCGAAGTAGCAATGCTAAGGAAAATTCAGATGAGCGTTGAGGCAATTGCAATTGGCCCAGTACAACGGGCATTGGAGCAAATGAACTTAGGTAGCGTGGCTGTATTTGAAGGATTTTTAGCCCCCAAAAGCCTGCGCAATCAGCGTCTTGTATTTCATATTACCCATATTCAATTGAAAGATTAAAGAGGAAATCATTATGGCGTTTGGAAAGAAACCCGATTTCAAAAAGAAACCCGCACAGAACCCACTGTTTAAGCGCAAGCGTTACTGTCGTTTCACGGTTGGTGGTGTTGAACAAATCGATTACAAAGATATCGATACTTTGAAAGATTTTATTGGTGAGAATGCAAAAATTACTCCTGCTCGTTTAACTGGCACTAAAGCAAAATTTCAGCGTCAGTTAGATACAGCGATTAAACGTGCCCGTTTCCTGGCCTTGTTGCCATATTCAGATCAACACAAGAAATAATTCGGAGCCCTTAATGCAAATCATTCTCTTAGAAAAAGTAACTAACCTGGGTAACCTTGGTGATGTCGTGCGAGTAAAAGATGGCTACGCACGTAATTTTCTGATTCCCCAGCGCAAAGCTCGGCGAGCAACTGAATCAGCAATTGCTGATTTTGCAGCGCGCCGCGCCGAATTAGAAAAGCTTGCAGCTGAAAAATTATTGGCTGCCCAAGCAATTGGCCAAAAACTCGATGGCTTGGTTTTGGAAATTAATCAAAAGGCTGGTGTTGATGGGCGTTTGTTTGGTTCGGTAACTAACCACGATATTGCGGATGGCTTAAAGGCTAAAGGTTTTGAAATCGAAAAATCCTTTGTGCGTATGCCTACTGGCCCTTTGAAAATTGTTGGTGATCACCCAGTGGCAGTTGCAGTTCATACCGATGTGATTTCAAACATCGTCATTCGTGTGATTGGCGAACAGGCTTAATATAGCCTTATGGCTGAATCCCGTTCCCGTTCCATTACGCTTAATCCTGGTATGGCGGGGTCAGGGGATGCAGTACTGCAAGCCTTAAAAGTACCCCCCCACTCGGTAGAGGCTGAACAGTCGCTATTGGGGGGTTTACTGTTAGATAACTCAGCCTGGGATCGACTTGGCGGGGTACTGGGTGAAGTTGATTTTTATCGACCTGAACATGCATTAATTTTTCGGGTAATACAAAATTTAATTGGCGATAACCATCCTGCTGATGTGATTACGGTGAATGAGTCAATTAAGTCGGAGCAGGGTGGCGAGCTAGTGGGTATTGATTACCTAAACTCCTTGGCTCAAAATACCCCCAGCGCTGCTAACATTAAAGGCTATGCAGAAATTGTGCGCGATCGCAGTATTTTGCGTAGACTCATTGCAGTTTCTGACAGCATTGTGAATTCTGCTTTTGTGCCCGAAGGCCGTTCAGTCCGCACTTTATTAGATGAAGCAGAGTCACGTATTTTGCAAATTGGTGAAGAGGGCAGTCGTAAAGCTGATTACCTTGAAATTGAACCGCTCTTACAAGAGGTCGTGGCACGCATTGATGAGCTCTACAACCGCCAAGGCGGTAGTGATATTACTGGTATTGCAACTGGGTTTATCGATATTGATAAACAAACGAGTGGTTTGCAAAAAGGCGATTTGGTGATTGTTGCTGGCAGACCCTCGATGGGCAAAACCTCGCTAGCACTAAATATCGCTGAAAATGTAGCTTTAGTTGAAGGCTTGCCAGTGGTGGTGTTCTCGATGGAAATGTCGGGTACACAATTAGCATCTCGCCTGTTAGGCTCTGTTGGACGAGTCGATCAAACACGTATGCGTACTGGTAAATTACAAGAAGATGAATGGCCACGGGTGACCGATGCGATTGCCCGTTTAAGTAACACCCATATCTTGATTGATGAGTCAGGCGCTTTATCAAGCCTAGAATTACGCGCTAGAGCCCGCCGCCTTGCCCGTAATTTTGGCGGTACGCTGGGTTTAGTGATCGTTGATTATCTGCAATTAATGAGTGGGAGTGGTAGTGCTAGCTCAGAAAATCGCGCTACTGAGATTTCAGAGATTTCTCGTTCTTTAAAATCGCTGGCCAAAGAATTGCAATGCCCCGTGTTGGCATTGTCACAATTAAATCGCGGTTTAGAGCAACGCCCCAATAAACGCCCAATCATGTCAGATTTACGTGAGTCGGGCGCAATTGAGCAAGATGCCGATTTAATTATGTTTATTTATCGTGATGAGGTTTATCACCCTGATACCACTACCGAGAAAGGTGTGGCAGAAATTATTATTGCCAAGCAACGTAATGGCCCGATTGGAACTATTCGTCTAAGTTGGCAAGGACCATATACAAAGTTTGATAATTTAGCTTTAGGAACAAGTGGCTTTTCATCTGGTAATGGTTCGAGCCCCAGTAGCAGTAATTTCACCGGGTACGAACCCTTTTAATTGAGATCGTTTTAGTTGGGCACCATGCGTCTAGCTTCAGTAAAGCGTGCCGCCCAATAAGGCGTATCGATTCGCTCTAAACGGACGGTCCCCCCTGCGCTGGGGGCATGCACAAAGCGACCTTGACCTACATAAATACCTGCATGAGAGTACTTTTCGCCCGTAGTATTAAAAAAGATCAGATCACCTGGCGCTGGTGCTTGTTGACCAATACTGCTGCCTTTTCTACTCATTTCTTCGATTGTTCTTGGCAGTCGAATTGAAACTGCTTTGTTATAAACATAAACAATTAAACCGCTGCAGTCGAAACCCCCGTTTGGAGTGTTGCCGCCAAAACGATACGGTACGTCGACTAAACCAACAGCAGCTATCGAAATATCTTCAGCGCCAACACTGGTGTCTTCTTTAAATTGACTTACTCGTGGCGAAGAAAATGATGAGGCTTGATTTGAGCGCCCCCCAAACATGCCGCAGGCCGTTAAACCAAAAACAGCAAGACCAATCAATAAACTTAAACGATATTTATAAGGCTTCTGCAGCATGATCGGCCAGGCGCGAGCGCTCGCCACGCGCAAGGGTCACATGACCGCTATGCCGCCAACCCTTGAAGCGATCAACGACATAAGTAAGACCAGATGAGCCTTCAGTTAAATACGGTGTATCGATTTGGGCAATATTACCTAAGCAAATAATTTTTGTCCCAGGGCCAGCCCGCGTCACTAAAGTCTTCATTTGCTTGGGCGTTAAATTTTGCGCTTCGTCAATAATGACAAATTTACTCACAAAGGTTCGGCCACGCATGAAGTTCATACTTTTCACCTTAATACGCGAGCGAATCAGTTCTTGGGTGGCAGCCCGACCCCATTCACCAGCATTATCTTCATTGCGATGCAAGACTTCTAGATTGTCATCAAAGGCGCCCATCCAAGGTTGCATTTTCTCTTCTTCGGTTCCAGGTAGAAAACCAATATCTTCACCTACGGGTACGGTGGCACGAGTAATAATAATTTCGTTATAGCGCTTACTATCAAGTACTTGCTCAAGTCCAGCTGCTAATGCTAAAAGGGTTTTTCCAGTTCCAGCCTGCCCGAGCAGGGTAACAAAATCAACGTCGGGGTTCATGAGCACATTCATGGCAAAATTTTGCTCACGATTACGTGCTGTGATGCTCCAGACATTATTTTTTTGATGTGAGAAATCACGCAGCGTTTGCAAAAGCGCAGTTTTGCCATTAATTTCTCTTACTTGCGCATAAAAAGGAGTCGACCCATCAGGATTTTCTTGATAGACAAATTGGTTAACTAGCATGCTGGGTACCAATGGACCAGTTACTCGATAAAACATTGAACCAGACTTAAGCTCAGACCAACTTTCCATGGCTTTACCGTGTTTCGGCCAAAAATCATGCGGCAAAGGCATGACTCCCGTATACATTAAGTCACGGTCTTCTAATACCTGATCATTAAAGTAGTCTTCTGCAGGTAAGCCTAGTGCTCTTGCCTTAATGCGCATATTGATATCTTTCGATACCAAAACAACCTCTTGTTCAGGTTTAGTTTGCTTGAGCTCACGTACCACCCCAAGAATTAAGTTATCACCTTTGCCTTCAGGTAAGCCTTCGGGTAAGACATGGGTAAATAATTGGGTTTGGAAAAACAGCCGACCTGAAACATCGGAATGCCCCAGCTTATTTAAAGGAATACCATCTTCAAGGGTGCCCGTTGTGCCTGCAATTAGTTGATCAAGCGAGCGACTCACCATGCGGGCGTTGCGTGCAACTTCGCTCATCCCCTTTTTATGGTTATCGAGTTCTTCTAAAGTAGTCATCGGTAAATACAAATCGTGCTCATCAAAACGGAAGAGTGAGGCAGGGTCATGCATTAAGACATTGGTATCAAGCACAAATAAAGTGGGGGGTCCAGTGCGAATAATGCGTTTTGAATTTTTATTTTCGGTTTGCTTCAGGCGATGATCGCCTTTTATTTTTTCTAGTGCTAATTCGGCAGCCGACAAGTCGACTTGGGCACTATTGGCCCAATCGGCTGGGCTGAGACTGTCCAGATCAACTTGCAGGTCTAAGAGGGT
>CAJASX010000012.1 GCA_903944725.1 uncultured beta proteobacterium | reverse complement strand
GCCAGGCGATAACGTAACCATTACGGTGAAGCTCATCGCCCCTATCGCCATGGAAGAAGGTTTACGGTTTGCCATCCGCGAAGGCGGTCGTACGGTAGGCGCTGGTGTAGTTGCAAAGATTTTAGCTTAGGGTTTTTGATTTAGTTTTTAGTTTTTAGTTTTCGGTTTGCACTTCACTCTGCTTTGTGCTGCAAAGCAGAGTGCGCTCTTTAGATTAATAAACGCGGCAGCACCGCATTGCTCTTTGGAAAAATTATGCAAAACCAAAAAATTCGTATTCGTCTTAAGGCATTTGATTATCGGTTAATCGATCAATCTGCGGCTGAGATTGTTGATACTGCAAAGCGCACTGGTGCGGTAGTTAAAGGTCCTGTGCCTTTACCAACCAGAATTGAGCGGTTTGATTTACTGCGTTCACCGCATGTTAATAAAACATCTCGTGACCAGATGGAAATCCGTACCCATTTACGTTTAATGGATATCGTTGATCCAACTGAAAAAACTGTTGATGCTTTGATGAAGCTTGATTTACCAGCGGGTGTAGATGTTGAAATTAAGCTGCAGTAAGGCTTTACAAGCTAGTTTTCTTGCTAAGCAAGTTAATTTGGGATAGAATCATAGGCTTTTCTGGCTTTATAGCAGTGTTAAAAAGCCTAATTTTGCAGCATATTTGTTGTATTTGATTTATAAGTCATTGATCTATAAGGTAATTTTTACTTTATAGCTTAATTATTAAATTATTGCCGGCCAATCGAAGTCGGCGTGGAGTTTGAAAATGAGCTTAGGCTTGATCGGCCGTAAGGTCGGCATGACCCGTCTTTTTACGGATGAAGGGGAAGCAATTCCTGTAACCGTTATCGACGTTAGCGATAACCGAGTTGCACAGGTTAAAACCTTGGCTACTGATGGCTATGATGCTGTTCAGCTAGCTCACGG
Organism: uncultured beta proteobacterium; assembly: GCA_903944725.1. Lineage (GTDB taxonomy): Bacteria > Pseudomonadota > Gammaproteobacteria > Burkholderiales > Burkholderiaceae > Polynucleobacter > Polynucleobacter hahnii. Next base: position 50,991 of record CAJASX010000012.1, on the reverse strand, counting down.
CACCCGTAGAGCAAGCCGTGTTACCAAATCCATGGCTGGTCACTTTGCTAAAGCTGGTGTTTTAGCTGGTAACGGTCTTAATGAATTCACCCTAGATTCAGCAAAAGTAAGCGAGTTCGCTCCAGGCCAAGTTGTCGGGGTAGATACGTTCACTGCTGGTCAAAAAGTTGACGTGCAAGGTGTGACCATTGGAAAAGGTTACGCTGGTACGATTAAGCGTCACCACTTTAAATCTGGGCGTGCTAGCCACGGTAATTCACGTTCACATAACGTGCCAGGCTCGATTGGTATGGCACAAGATCCAGGTCGGGTATTTCCAGGTAAGCGCATGACCGGCCACCTTGGTGATGAGACCCGTACCGCTCAAAATTTAGTCATTGCCCGCATTGATGCTGAGCGAAGCCTCATTATGGTCAAAGGAGCTGTTCCTGGTGCCCCTGGCGGCAAAGTCATTGTTACTCCAGCGGTTAAAACACCGTTGAAGAAAAAATAAGGAGAGCCCCATGGAAATTAAGCTTCTCCAAGATAACGGCACATTAGCTGCTGGCATTCAAGCCTCACCCGAGGTTTTTGAGCGCGAGTACAACGAGGCCTTGATTCATCAAGTAGTTGTGGCTTACCAAGCCAATGCCCGCAGTGGCAATAGTGCGCAAAAAGACCGCGAACAAGTTAAACACAGCACAAAAAAACCTTGGCGCCAAAAAGGCACGGGTCGTGCACGTGCGGGTATGACTTCATCGCCCTTGTGGCGCGGAGGTGGTCGGATATTCCCGAATTCACCAGAGGTAAATTACAGCCATAAAGTAAATCGGAAAATGTATCGTGCTGGCATGAAATCCATTTTGTCGCAGTTAGCCCGTGAAGGCCGCCTGAATGTGATTGATGAATTTAAATTAGATGCTCCAAAAACGAAGCAATTAGCCGACAAAGTGAAAGCGATGGGGCTCGATTCGGTGCTTATCATTGTTGACCAAGTTAGCGAAAATTTATACTTGGCATCACGTAATTTGTACAAAATTGCGGTTATGGAGCCACAGCACGCTGACCCATTAGCATTGGTGCAATTCCAAAAAGTATTGGTTAGCAAAGCAGCGATTGCAAAAATCGAGGAGTTGCTGAAATGAATCTAGTCCGCAAAAACGATCACAAACTAATGAAAGTCTTGCTGGGTCCGGTTATTTCGGAAAAGGCAACCATGGTGGCTGATAAAAATGAACAAGTGGTTTTTCAAGTTGCTCGCGAAGCCAATAAATTAGATGTAAAGCAAGCAGTGGAATTACTCTTTAAGGTGCAAGTTGACTCGGTACAAATTGTTAATCAAAAAGGCAAGCCCAAGCGCTATGGCCGTTTTGAGGGGCGTCGTGATCACACTAAAAAAGCGTATGTCAATTTGAAGCCTGGTCAAGAAATTAACTTTGAAGCGGAGGCAAGTTAACCATGCCACTGATGAAAACAAAACCGACCTCACCAGGTCGTCGTTCAATGGTCAAGGTGGTAAATCCTGATCTGCATAAGGGCAAACCTTTTGCAGCGTTAGTTGAGCCACAGTTCCAAAAAGCAGGCCGTAATAATAATGGTCATATTACTACTCGTCACAAGGGCGGCGGTCATAAACACCATTACCGAGTGGTCGATTTCAAGCGTAACGATAAAGATGGCGTGCCAGCAAAAGTTGAACGCTTAGAGTACGATCCAAACCGTAGCGCCAATATTGCTTTATTGCTTTTTGCCGACGGCGAAAGACGTTACATCATTGCCACTAAAGGTATGACAGTAGGCCAGCAAATTATGAATGGCTCCGAAGCGGCCATTAAGGCTGGTAATAATTTACCCATTCGCAATATTCCGATTGGTAGCACGATTCACTGCGTTGAAATGTTGCCAGGTAAGGGCGCACAAATTGCTCGTTCAGCCGGAGCTTCTGCAGTCTTGTTGGCACGAGAAGGTGTTTATGCCCAAGTACGCTTGCGCTCAGGTGAAGTTCGCCGAGTATTAATTGAGTGTCGCGCAACAATTGGTGAAGTAGGTAACGAAGAACACAGCTTGCGTCAAATTGGTAAGGCTGGCGCAAACCGCTGGCGCGGAATTCGACCCACTGTACGTGGTGTTGCAATGAACCCAGTTGATCACCCACATGGTGGTGGTGAAGGTAAGACCGGCGAAGGTCGTGTGCCTGTGTCGCCATGGGGAACACCAACCAAAGGTTATCGTACGCGACGCAATAAGCGCACGACGACAATGATTGTTCAACGTCGTCAGAAGCGTTAATGACTAAGCGATTAAGGAAAAATACATGACACGTTCCGCGAAAAAAGGCCCATTTTGTGATGCCAGCTTGGTTAAAAAAGTTGAAGTTGCACAGGCTAATAAAGATAAAAAGCCGATCAAAACTTGGTCGCGTCGTTCAACTATATTGCCAGACTTCATTGGCTTGACCTTAGCCGTGCATAACGGCCGTCAGCATGTGCCAGTCTATGTATCAGAAAACATGGTGGGTCATAAGCTAGGTGAGTTTGCCTTGACCCGTACTTTCAAAGGTCACTCGGCCGATAAGAAAGTTGTGAAGAAGTAAGGGGATGATGATGGAAGTGAAAGCAACTCATAAAAGCGCCCGCATTTCGGCACAGAAAACGCGTTTGGTCGCCGATCAAATTCGTGGTTTGCCAATTGCTCGCGCTATGCATATTTTAAATTTCAGCCCAAAGAAAGCGGCTTTTATTGTCAAAAAAGTGGTTGAATCGGCGATTGCAAATGCCGAGCACAATAAAGGCGCTGATATTGATGAGCTCAAAGTGGCTACCATCATTGTCGATAAAGCAACTTCATTAAAACGTTTTACTGCGCGCGCTAAGGGGCGTGGTAATCAAATTGAAAAACAAACTTGTCACATTTGTGTGACCCTGAGTAACTAAGGAAAGTTATGGGCCAAAAAATAAATCCCACTGGATTCCGACTCTCGGTAACCAAGAATTGGACTTCACGTTGGTATGCCAACAATACTGATTTTGCTAAGATGCTTAAAGAAGATGTTGATGTCCGCCTGTATCTTAAAAAGAAACTAAAAAATGCGTCGGTGAGCAAAGTCATTATTGAGCGTCCCGCAAAAAATGCACGCATCACTATTTACAGCTCACGCCCTGGCGTAGTTATTGGCAAGAAAGGCGAAGATATTGAAGTACTTCGTCGTGAATTACAAAAACGCATGGGTGTACCTGTGCATGTCAATATTGAAGAAATTCGTAAGCCTGAAGTAGACGCGCAGTTAATTGCAGATTCAATTACGCAACAGCTTGAAAAGCGCATTATGTTTCGTCGTGCGATGAAACGTGCAATGCAAAGTGCAATGCGCCTAGGTGCTCAAGGCATTAAGATCATGTCTTCCGGTCGCCTAAATGGTGCAGAGATTGCGCGCCGTGAATGGTACCGCGAAGGACGCGTGCCATTGCATACCTTAAAGGCTGATATTGATTACGCAACTTCCGAAGCAGAAACCACTTACGGCATTATTGGCGTAAAGGTTTGGGTTTACAAAGGCGATACATTAGGCCGTGGCGCAGAAGCACCACCAGTTGCTAGCCCACCATCAATGGAGCCTAGTGGTGATGATAAGAAATCCCGTCGCGCCCCACCCAAAACAGCACGTCGCACTTCGACTGCTAGCGATAAGGGTACTGCCGCACCAGACGAAAAACCAAAAGTAACGACTAAACCCGTTGTTAAGCGGGTACGTAAGGCAGTTGAAGCGGGCGCTACAGATGCCGCTAAACCAGCCGCAGACACGAAGAAGTCAGGAGATTAAGTATGTTGCAACCTAAGCGTCGCAAATTTCGCAAAGAGCAAAAAGGCCGCAATACAGGAGTTGCTACTCGCGGTAGCTCGGTATCTTTTGGCGACTTTGGTTTAAAGGCAGTGGGTCGTGGGCGTTTGACTGCTCGCCAAATTGAATCTGCCAGGCGTGCCATGACTCGGCACATTAAGCGTGGCGGTCGAATTTGGATTCGAATTTTCCCCGATAAGCCTATTTCACAAAAGCCAGCTGAGGTTCGGATGGGTAACGGTAAAGGCAACCCAGAATATTACGTGGCAGAAATTCAGCCAGGCAAGGTTTTATATGAGATGGATGGCGTAGATGAAGCTTTAGCACGCGAGGCTTTTAAGCTAGCTGCAGCTAAATTACCACTACAAACTACCTTCGTAATTCGCCATTTAGGCTAATTAGGATAGATAAATATGACTAATAAAGACTTACAAACTAAAGATCTAGGCGCTTTAAATAGCGAACTTTCAGAGTTACTCAAAGCAAGTTTTAAGCTGCGCATGCAAAAGGGTACTCAGCAACTTCAAAATACTAGTCAATTGGGTAAGGTTAAACGCGATATCGCGCGTGTTAAGACTTTTATTACCCAAAAAACTGTACAGAAATAAGGCGAGCATATGACAGAAACTTCTACACCCTTACGCCGCACTTTAATTGGGCGGGTGGTGAGCGACAAAATGCAAAAAACAGTCACTGTTTTGGTCGAGCGACAAGTAAAACACGCCCTATATGGTAAGTATGTAGGCCATTCGAAAAAGTACCATGCGCATGATGAGGCCGGGCAGTACAAAATGGGCGATACCGTAGAAATAGCTGAATCACGCCCCATTTCACGTACCAAATCATGGGTAGTTACACGTTTAGTAGAGGCATCAAGAGGCATTTAAGTGGTTGTATTTAAGCGGTATTGCGAGGTTTTGGAGTAATTTACTTGCCAGACCCCACTATTCGTTATAGAATCATGGGCTTTTCGTTGTAAACAACGCAGTAAATAAGGCAGTAAACGAGATTGTATTTTCATTAATTCCGGGTTTTGGCTGTTCTGCCAAAGCCCTTAGACGGAACCAAGACTGTTTGCCGTTGGCTAATAAGTTGGGGATTAAAAATGATTCAGACCGAAAGTAGATTACAGGTTGCCGACAATACAGGCGCCAGTGAAGTGTTGTGCATCAAAGTATTGGGGGGGTCTAAACGACGCTATGCCAATATTGGCGATGTCATCAAAGTCAGCGTTAAGTCTGCTGCGCCACGTGGCCGCGTAAAAAAAGGTGATATTTATAACGCTGTGGTCGTGCGCACAGCCAAAGGCGTACGTCGTCCCGATGGTTCACTCATTAAGTTTGATGAAAATGCAGCGGTGTTATTGAATGCCAAATTAGAGCCGATTGGTACCCGTATTTTCGGACCAGTAACGCGCGAATTACGCACCGAGAAGTTTATGAAAATTGTTTCACTTGCTCCAGAAGTTATTTAAAGCAGTGAGTTAAGAGGCTGAGATGAAAAAAATACGTAAAGGTGATTCAGTGGTGGTCTTAACTGGTCGCGATAAAGGTAAAACTGGCACAGTGACTACCGTACTTGCCGATAAGCTTGTAGTTGAGGGCATCAATATTTATAAAAAAGCCACTAAACCTAATCCTGCTTCTGGAGTTACTGGCGGAATGATTGATAAGGTCATGCCAATTCACATCTCCAATGTTGCCTTGGCCGATGCCAATGGCAAAGCATCGAGAGTGGGAATTAAGTTACTTGACGGTAAAAAAATACGCTATTTGAAAACCACTGGCACTAGCTTAAGCACATAAGGAATTTGGAAAAAATATGAGTACCCGTTTTCAAGAACATTACAAAGGAAAAGTGGTTGCCGACTTAATGGCGAAATTTGGCTACAAGTCGGTTATGCAGGTGCCACGTGTTACTAAAATTACGCTCAATATGGGTTTAGGTGAGGCCGTTAACGATAAAAAAATTATCGAAAATGCAGTAAGTGACTTAAGTAAAGTTGCCGGCCAAAAACCAGTTGTCACTAAGGCACGTAAGGCGATTGCCGGATTTAAAATTCGCCAAGGCTACCCAATTGGCGCAATGGTTACATTACGTGGCGCCAAGATGTACGAGTTTTTAGATCGCTTCGTTACTGTTGCTTTGCCTCGGGTGCGAGATTTCCGCGGTATATCTGGCAAAGCTTTTGACGGGCGTGGAAATTACAACATTGGCGTTAAAGAGCAAATTATTTTTCCTGAAATTGAGTACGACAAAATTGATTCCCTTCGCGGTCTTAATGTAAGCATTACTACCACTGCCAAAACCGACGAGGAAGCGAAAGCCCTCTTGGCAGCATTTAAATTTCCTTTCCGCAATTAAGAGGTTAACGTGGCAAAAATGTCCCTGATTGAGCGCGAAAAAAAGCGCGTTAAATGTGCTGAAAAATACGCGGTTAAACGCGCTGAACTAAAAGCCATCATTGCTGATACTTCAAGAAGCGATGAAGAGCGCTATGAGGCACGTTTAAAGTTGCAAGCCCTACCAAGAAATGCAAGCCCGATTCGTCAACGGAATCGTTGTTCATTAACCGGTCGACCACGTGGCACATTCCGTAAGTTTGGATTGGCGCGGGGCAAAATTCGTGAAATCGCTTTTCGTGGCGAAATCCCCGGTTTAACTAAGGCCAGCTGGTAAGCGGCGAAAGAATTCAGGAGAACTTATGAGCATCAGCGATCCAATCGCCGACATGTTAACAAGGATTCGCAACGCGCAAGCGGTGCAAAAACCAAACGTAACTATGCCGTCATCAAAAATTAAAGTTTCCATTGCTAGGGTCTTGCAAGACGAAGGCTATATCGATGGTTTTGAAATTCAAGGTGAAGCAGCTAAGCCAGTGCTAAAAATTGAACTTAAATATTATGCAGGTCGTCCAGTAATCGAGCGAATTGACCGTGTATCAACACCTAGCTTGCGAATTTATAAAGGTCGCCACGATATCCCAGAGGTAATGAATGGTTTAGGCGTGGCTATTATTTCGACCCCCCAAGGCGTAATGACTGATCGCAAAGCCCGCGCCACAGGCGTCGGCGGCGAAGTTATTTGCTATATCGCCTAAGGAGAGCCTGATGTCTAGAGTCGGAAAATCCCCTATTCCAGTGCCTAAAGGTGCAGAAATTAATATTAATGAAGCCTTGGTTACGGTGAAAGGTCCCCTGGGAACCTTGACACACAACTTACATCCTTCAATTGGTTTGCAGCAGGCTGATGGCGTTATTACGGTTGAATTAAAAGATAGCACGCCTGAAGCGGGCGCCTTGTCTGGAACTACTCGTGCATTGGTGAACAATATGCTGCTTGGAGTAACCCAAGGTTTTGAGCGGAAGTTGAGTTTAGTAGGCGTAGGCTATCGGGCCCAAGCTCAGGGCGATTCTTTGAAGCTGCAATTGGGGTTTTCACACGATATTATTTACAAGCTACCAAAGGGCGTAAAGGCAGAAACACCTTCACAAACTGAAATCATTATTAAAGGTGCCAGTAAGCAACAAGTTGGCCAGGTCGCTGCTGAAGTGCGAGCTTATCGTTCACCTGAGCCTTATAAAGGCAAAGGCGTTCGCTATGTCGACGAAGTAGTTCATCTGAAAGAAACTAAGAAGAAGTAAGCGGGATTATTTATGAATAAAGACGAATCAAGACAAAGACGAGCACGCCAAACGCGCATTCGTATTGCAGAGCAGATTGCTAATCGCTTAACAGTGATTCGCAGTAACGCACATATTTCTGCGCAAGTATATAGCCCATGTGGTACCAAGGTGCTAGCAGCTGCGTCAACGATGGAAAAAGATTTACGTCAAGCGCTTAAAAATGGTGGCAATAGTGCGGCTGCGCAAAAAATCGGCAAGCTAATTGCTGAACGTGCAGTTAAAGCTGGCATTGTCGATGTCGCGTTTGATCGCTCGGGTCACCGTTATCACGGACGCATTAAGGCATTGGCTGAGGCAGCACGCGAAGCCGGTCTCAAGTTCTAATTATTGGGTTTAGGAAAAAACATGGCAAAAATGCAAACCAAAATGCAATCAGAAGAGCGCGATGATGGTCTTCGCGAAAAGATGATTGCAGTCAATCGGGTTACTAAGGTAGTTAAAGGCGGTCGTATTCTTGGCTTTGCTGCGCTCACGGTGGTTGGCGACGGTGATGGCCGTATTGGCATGGGCAAAGGCAAATCAAAAGAAGTGCCTGTAGCTGTTCAAAAGGCCATGGATGAAGCACGTCGCAAAATGATTAAAGTGCCCCTTCGTAAAGGCACATTACAGCACTCGGTAATTGGCAAACATGGCGCATCACGGGTGTTGATGTCTCCCGCTAAAGAAGGTACAGGTGTTATCGCTGGCGGTCCAATGCGCGCCATCTTTGATGTAATGGGCGTAACCAATGTAGTTGCCAAATCAATTGGCTCAACAAACCCTTACAACATGGTGCGCGCAACCATTGATGGTTTAAGCAAGATGAGCACCCCTGCAGAAATTGCTGCTAAGCGCGGTAAATCAGTTGAAGAAATCCTAGCTTAAGCTTATTCAATAGGAATTAATAATGACAACAAATCAAACTAATCCAAAAGTTAAATTGCAATTAGTGCGCAGTTTAGTTGGTACACGCGAAAGTCACCGCGCAACTGTACGGGGTTTAGGATTGCGCCGCATTAATTCGGTGTCCGAATTGCAAGATACTCCTGCGGTGCGCGGCATGATGAATAAGGTTTCTTATTTGATCAAGGTCATCGGCTAAAAGATCAGAAAGTAAATAGGTAAATAACATGCAACTAAATACAATTAAACCTGCTGCTGGCGCCAAGAAAAGTCGGCGTCGAGTTGGCCGCGGCATTGGTTCTGGCTTAGGCAAAACTGCTGGTCGTGGCCATAAGGGCCAAAAATCACGCTCAGGCGGTTTCCATAAAGTTGGTTTTGAGGGCGGCCAAATGCCAATGTATCGTCGACTGCCTAAGCGCGGCTTCGTGTCATTAACCCGGCGTCACGTTGGTCAAATTACCCTCAATGATTTAGAAAAAATGGGTGTCGCTGAGGTTGATCTCTTGGTGTTAAGACAGCATGGCTTAGCAAGTGAACAAATTCAATCGGTAAAAGTTATTAAAACCGGTGAGCTTAAGCATGCTGTCATTTTAAAAGGCCTAACAGCAAGTGCTGGTGCTAAGGCAGCAATTGAAGCTGCCGGCGGTAAAGTTTTGGAAGCAGTGTAATTCTATTAATCCCATGGCTATTGCTTCTCCTACCATCTCCAGTATCGCGCAATCAGGCGGCAAGTTTGGCGACTTACGTCGTCGCTTGGTATTCCTTTTGCTGGCATTACTGGTATACCGCATTGGGGCACACATTCCAGTTCCTGGAATTGATCCCGATCAATTGGCGCAGTTATTTGCAGGTCAAAAAGATGGCATCTTGGGGATGTTCAATTTATTTTCAGGTGGTGCTTTATCGCGCTTCACCGTTTTTGCACTTGGCATCATGCCCTATATTTCGGCATCGATCATCATGCAGCTCATGACGATTGTGCTACCTTCACTAGAGGCCATGAAAAAAGAAGGTCCAGCAGGTCAAAGAAAAATTACCCAGTACACACGCTATGCCACTGTTCTATTAGCAACCTTTCAAGCCCTCGGAATTTCTGTAGCGCTTGAGGCCCAGCCTGGGCTAGTCATTGATCCAAGCATGATATTTCGTTTAAACACCGTGGTAACTTTAGTTACCGGCACAATGTTTTTAATGTGGGTTGGCGAACAAATTACAGAGCGCGGCCTCGGGAATGGTATCTCGATTATTATTTTCGGCGGTATTGTTTCAGGACTTCCCAGCGCCTTAGGTAGTTTGCTCGAGCTAGTACGCACGGGTTCAATGAATATTCTGTCGGCAATTTTAATTGTGGTGATTGTGATTGGCGTAACGTATTTTGTGGTTTTTGTAGAACGCGGCCAACGGCGTATTTTAGTTAATTATGCCAAACGTCAAGTTGGCAATAAGGTTTATGGTGGTCAATCATCCCACTTGCCGCTTAAGCTTAATATGGCGGGTGTTATCCCCCCTATTTTTGCCTCATCCATTATTTTATTTCCAGCCACTATCGCTGGTTGGTTTACCTCAGGCGAAAACAGTAACATCTTTAGTCGTGGTCTAAAAGATTTGGCTGCCACCCTAGCGCCAGGACAGCCGGTTTACACCATTTTGTATGGTGGAGCAATTATTTTCTTTTGTTTTTTCTACACTGCTTTGGTATTCAATAGTAAAGATACGGCTGAAAATTTAAAGAAAAGTGGTGCCTTTGTGCCTGGTATTCGTCCAGGCGAACAAACTGCTCGCTATATCGACAAAATTTTAGTACGACTTACCTTGGGTGGCGCTATCTACATGGTTTTAGTTTGTCTGTTACCTGAATTTTTGGTTTTGAAATACAACGTACCGTTTTATTTTGGCGGTACATCCTTATTAATTATTGTAGTTGTAGCGATGGATTTTATGGCTCAAGTGCAATCATTTGTAATGCAACAGCAGTATGGCTCTTTAATGAAAAAGGCCAACTTTAAGATGGGTTCCGCACTGTAATTATGTCTAAAGATGATGTTATTCAGATGGCGGGTGAGATTATTGAGAATTTACCAAATGCGATGTTTCGGGTGAAGTTAGAAAACGGGCATGTTGTTTTGGGTCACATTTCTGGCAAGATGCGCATGCATTACATCCGCATTCTGCCAGGAGATAAGGTGACGGTGGAGATGACTCCATACGACCTGACGCGCGCAAGAATTATTTTCCGCGCGAAGTAGCGATTGAGAAGTCAGTATATTTAAAGAGGTGAGTTATGAAAGTATTAGCATCCGTAAAAGTTATTTGCAGAAATTGCAAGGTCATTAAGCGTAAACGCGTTGTACGTGTGATTTGCTCGTCAGATCCTCGTCATAAGCAGCGCCAAGGCTGATTCGGTTAATTAAGAGGAAATCTCATGGCACGTATCGCTGGGGTTAATATCCCAAATCATCAACATACCGTAATTGGTTTGACGGCAATCTATGGCATTGGTACAACCCAAGCCAGAAAAATTTGTCAAGCTACTGGTGTTGCAATCGATAAAAAAATTAAAGATCTCACTGACGCTGATTTAGAAAAGTTACGTGATGAAGTCGGCAAGTTGACAACCGAAGGCGACTTACGTCGGGAAGTCACAATGAGCATTAAGCGACTGATGGACTTAGCTTGCTATCGTGGCGTGCGCCACCGTAAGGGCTTGCCGGTTCGCGGTCAACGCACCAAGACAAATGCACGTACCCGCAAAGGCCCGCGTAAGTCTGGCATTGCACTGAAGAAATAATCAAGAAAGCGTATTGATATGGCAAAACCACAAACCGCAGCAGCTACAGCCCAACGTACTCGTAAAAAAGTAAAAAAGAATGTTGCCGATGGCATCGCACACGTGCACGCTTCTTTTAATAACACCATTATTACGATTACCGATCGACAAGGTAACGCCTTATCTTGGGCCACTTCTGGCGGTCAAGGCTTTAAGGGCTCTCGCAAGTCAACCCCGTTTGCTGCCCAAGTAGCAGCCGAGGTAGCTGGCAAAGCGGCAATTGAATGTGGCATTAAAAATTTAGAAGTGCAGATAAAGGGCCCAGGCCCAGGTCGTGAATCAGCTGTGCGCGCTTTAAATTCATTAGGAATCAAAATCACCGAGATTCAGGACGTAACCCCTGTTCCGCACAATGGTTGTCGTCCCCCTAAACGTCGTCGTATTTAAGTTTTACAGTTGTTATTTTTTTAGAAGTTTTATTTTTTAATTGTTTAAGCCCACTGTTCGTTTGAAATCAAAGCGAACTAACCGCTAGTCGCAAGACTGCGGCAAAGAAAGGAAAGCATCGTGGCACGTTATTTAGGCCCAAAGGCCAAGTTATCTCGTCGGGAAGGAACCGACTTATTTTTAAAGAGCGCTCGCCGTTCATTGTCAGACAAGTGCAAGCTTGATAGCAAGCCTGGTCAGCATGGACGAACATCGGGCTCGAGAACCTCTGATTATGGTAATCAGCTGCGTGAAAAACAGAAAGTAAAACGGATTTATGGGATCTTAGAGCGCCAATTTCGCCGTTACTTTGCTGAGGCAGAGCGTCGCAAAGGCAATACAGGCGAAACGCTTCTACAGTTGCTCGAGTCACGACTTGATAATGTGGTTTACCGCATGGGTTTTGGCTCAACACGTGCTGAAGCACGTCAATTAGTTTCCCATTGTGCAGTCATGTTAAATGGCAGTGCAGTTAATATTCCATCGATTCAGGTTAAACCTGGCGATGTAATTTCAATTCGTGAAAAAGCGAAGAAGCAAAACCGGATTCAAGAGTCTTTGAATTTAGTTCAGCAAACTGGCGTCATTAGCTGGGTTTCAGTTGATGCGGCAAAGCTAGAAGGAACATTTAAGCAGGTGCCCGACCGCGAAGAAATCAGCGGTGATATTAATGAAAGTTTGATCGTCGAATTATATTCGCGCTAATTAGGCACCCATAAGGAAAACATATGCAAACAAACTTGCTCAAGCCAAAAATTATTTCAGTAGAAGCTCTTACCCCTAATCAAGCTAAAGTGGTGATGGAGCCATTCGAGCGTGGCTATGGCCATACCCTAGGAAATGCTTTACGCCGTGTATTGTTGTCTTCTATGGTTGGCTTTGCGCCGACTGAAGTTGCTATCTCGGGGGTAGTTCATGAGTACTCAACTCTTGACGGAGTGCAAGAAGATGTGGTTAATCTCTTGCTTAATCTAAAAGGTGTAGTCTTCAAATTACAGTCACGTGATGAAGTTACGATTAATTTACGCAAAGATGGTCCTGGAGTTGTCACTGCTAAAGACATCGATTTGCCTCATGATGTAGAAATTATTAATCCTGACCATGTTATTGCCCACTTGGCTGCAGGTGGTAAATTAGATATGCAAATTAAAGTAGAAAAAGGTCGTGGTTATATCCCTGGCAATATGCGCCAGTATCATGATGAAACCACTAAGTTGATTGGTCGAATTGTGTTGGACGCTTCTTTTAGTCCCGTAACTCGCGTAAGTTATGCCGTTGAATCAGCTCGTGTTGAGCAACGTACCGACCTCGATCGTTTGGTTATGACCATTGAAACGAATGGTGTGATGACTCCGGAAGAGACGATTCGTCAAGCAGCTAGTATTTTGGTCGATCAATTGGTCGTTTTTGCTGCCCTCGAAAGTAGTGAAATTTCTGGCGACCTTGCGCCAAGCCGATCTTCAATGGTTGACCCAATGTTGATGCGTCCAGTTGATGATCTAGAGCTCACGGTACGTTCTGCCAATTGCTTAAAAGCTGAAAATATTTATTACATTGGCGATTTAATTCAGCGCACTGAAAATGAGTTGTTAAAGACGCCTAATTTAGGACGTAAATCATTAAATGAAATTAAAGACGTGTTAGCGGCTCGTGGTTTAAGCCTTGGCATGAAACTCGAGAGTTGGCCACCTGCTAACCTTGGAAATAATTAGAAAGGAAGCATCATGCGTCACGGAAACGGTTTACGCAAACTTAATCGAACCTCATCCCATCGTTTAGCGATGCTGCGCAATATGTCAAATTCGCTGTTGGAGCATGAAGTGATTAAAACCACTTTACCAAAAGCAAAAGAATTGCGCATGGTTGTTGAGCCATTAATTACTTTAGGTAAAAAAGATAGCTTAGCTAATCGTCGTTTGGCTTACAATCGCACGCGTGATCGCGACATCGTTGCTAAATTATTTACTGAGCTTGGACCACGTTATGCTACACGCCCAGGCGGTTATTTACGCATCTTGAAGTTTGGCTTTCGCCAAGGTGATAATGCACCAATGGCCTTGGTTGAATTAGTTGATCGCCCTATTGTTGAAGAGGTTGCAGTTGAAGATAGTACTGCTTAAGAGCTCGATTGAGGTATAGTGCAAAGCCAGACTTCGGTCTGGCTTTTTTTATTTATTTAGGACAGAATTAAACCGATGCAACTAAACAAGACTTTATTTACCGTATTACTCACCTTTAGCTTACTACTTTCTAGCGCTTTTGCGGCACCGGATTTTTTGCCGGCTGAAAAAGCATTTCAAGTACAAGCCACTTGGCTAGAAAATGGCAGGCATGTTGAAATTGAATACAAGCCAGTTAAAGGATATTACATTTATCAGCAGTCATTGCAATTTTATGCGCTTGAAAATGGCCAGCCAAGCTATCGATTTCAGCCAACCTTACCCACTGGCGAAAATAAATTTGATGCTACGTTTAATAAAAATCTCATTATCTATAAAGCGCCATTTCAGGTACAAATTAATTTAAATCAAGCAATTAGTAGCACCGGAAAACCAGTTGTTGAGATTGGCAATAGTGCTAAGGGTTTGCGCTTGCAAATAGAATTACAAGGCTGTGCTGATGGCGGAATTTGTTATCCCCCCATGACGCTTAACTTTAATTTAGCGGCTCCAGGAGTTAAGGCCCTACCTGTGCCTGATGATGCAGCGATGGCGCCATTACCCCCTGATAAACTAAATTTAATCGGCTTATTGGCGCAGCGTGATGACATCAATGCAGTTAATCAATTTTTAGAACAAGCCACAACCCCCTATTTATTTTTAGCCTTTTTTATTTTAGGCATTGCCCTGGCTTTTACTCCCTGTGTTTTGCCAATGCTACCCATTTTATCGAGCATTATTTTTAATTCAGGCACCAATCAGGCCATTAAAAAAAGGCGCGCTGCAGTTTTAGCCAGCGCCTACATACTAGGTATGGCGTGTCTTTATTCCTTGGCAGGTATGTTGATGGCGGCCTTAGGTAGTGGCGCTCAAGCCGCGCTACAAAATCCCTACGTCTTATTGGCTTTTAGTCTTGTGCTTTTAACTTTAGCTGGAAGCCTGTTTGGTTTTTATCACCTACGCTTACCGCATGCTTGGCATCAGTCAATTGACCAGTTTGCAGGGCGCCAAAAAGGCGGCAGTATTGTTGGGGCATTCATTTTAGGGGGGCTTTCAACTTTAATCGCCAGCCCATGTATTACCGCGCCGTTAGCGGGAGTTTTAGCTTTTATTGCGCAAACGGGGTCTGTAGCACTTGGCGGCGGCCTTTTATTTATCATGGCTCTTGGCATGGGCTTACCCCTACTATTCATTGCCCTAGAAGTGCGGGTCTTGATACCAACTACTGGTAACTGGATGGTATGGTTACAGCGCACCTTAGGGGTTTTATTGGTTGCTCTATCCGTGTGGATTGTTTGGCCCGCTTTTTTCTCTGGGCCTAATGCTTTTTTTGCGAGTAAATCACAAACTCAGTCCACGTCAGGGGCGCAGCGCATCATTGCACCTAATTTAAGCTTCACGGTTATTCGGTCTACCGCTGAATTAAAGCAAGTATTAGCACAAGCTCAATTAGATCAACGACCGGTGCTACTTGATTTTTATGCTGACTGGTGTATTAGCTGCAAAGAAATGGAACACCTTACCTTTGCTAATCCCTTGGTGACTCAGGCCTTGGGCAAGTTTAATTTAGTACAGGCCGATGTAACTCAAAATACGCCAGAAAGCCAAGCTCTGCTTAAGCAATATAATTTATTTGGGCCGCCAGCAATTTTATTTTTTGATGCCGAAGGTCGTGAGCAAAAAAACCGGCGGGTGATTGGGTTTATGTCAGCACAAAATTTTTTAGATTATCTTAAACAGCTTTAATAATTATGTTTAGATTTAACAAACTTTGTGAATAATTTATTTATTTTTTAATTGTCGCGCGGCCTCTAAAGCGAAATAAGTTAAGACGCCATCCGCGCCAGCCCGCTTAAAGGCGATTAAGCTTTCCATCATGACCGCATCATGATCAAGCCAACCATTTTGGGCAGCAGCTTTGAGCATGGCATATTCGCCGCTGACTTGATAAGCATAGGTGGGATAAGAAAAAGCATCTTTAACTTGGCGAACGATATCAAGATAGGGCATGCCTGGTTTGACCATTACCATATCGGCGCCCTCACTTATATCTAGCGCAGTTTCAGCTAACGCTTCAGCACTATTTGCAGAATTCATCTGGTAGGTTTTTTTATCAGCCTTGCCTAAATTTTTTGCTGAACCAACGGCATCTCGAAAGGGCCCATAAAAAGCCGATGCATATTTGGCGGAATAGGCCATGATGCGGGTATGGATCAAATTCAGTTTTTCAAGTTCAGTACGAATCGCACCAATGCGCCCATCCATCATGTCAGAGGGAGCAACAATATCTACGCCAGCTTGCGCTTGAGTAATCGCTTGTTGTACCAGAACACCAGTAGTAAGGTCATTTAAAAGGCGATTTTGCTCATCTAAGATGCCGTCTTGCCCATGACTAGTATAGGGATCAAGGGCAACATCGGTCATGATGCCCAAATTAGGAAAGCGAGTTTTTAGGGCCTCAACTGCACGCGGAATTAAGCCATTAGGATTAAGGGCCTCTTTTCCATCGGGCGTTTTTAATGAGGGATCAATGACTGGGAAAAGCGCCATTACTGGAATACCAAGCTCCACACATTCTTGCGCTACCTCAAAAAGTAGGTCGAGCGAGAGTCGATTGATTCCAGGCATTGAAGCAATAGGCTGTGATTGCCTGTCACCTTCTAATAAAAAAACCGGATAAATTAAATCATCTACAGTTAAGTGGTTTTCTTGCATTAAGCGTCTAGACCAATCATCGCGGCGCATACGACGAGGACGATGGGCGGGAAAATGGAGTGGATTCATTTAGTTTTCCTCCGTTTGAGTGGGGGCATTCAGTAGGGTTAGTACATTCGGTTGGGCCGAGGCATTGCGCTGAGTTGGTGCATCAAATAACCAATTGATAATAATTTTATCTGCTTCTTCTAGCCCAACACGTTTTGTGCTGGAAAAAAGTTGCGCAGACAATTGCTGATTTGGTGCTGGAAAATTGGCTACTGAATCAGCAAGCTCAGCCAATCTTTTTTCGACAGCCTCTAAGGTATGGCGACATTCGCTCTTGTTGAGCTTATCGCATTTACTCAAGAGTAAATGAATTGGTTTACCAGTAGGTACAAACCATTGAATCATTTGTTCATCTAAGTCGGTCATACCACGGCGTGAATCAATAATTAAAATCATCCCAACTAATGCATTGCGCTGTTGTAGGTAATCACTAACCAAGCTATTCCAGTGATAACGGGTTTCATGATTGACGGCAGCATAACCATAGCCAGGCAAATCAACTAAATAACCGAGTAAATCTTCTTTAGCAAATAGGCCAAAATAATTAATGTGTTGCGTGCGGCCAGGGGTTTTACTAGCAAAAGCCAAGCGTTTTTGATTGCACAAAACATTAATTGCACTCGATTTTCCGGCATTCGAGCGACCCGCAAACGCCACCTCCCGCAGCGGTCCTTGCGGTAAACAATCTAGATTATTTACGGTGGTAAAAAAACGGGCTTGAAAGAGTTTAGACATGTCTAGAAACGCTATTGTAAAATCAAATAAATTATTAAAGATCTGAGGGATTGACTGGATAATTACCAAGCCAATCTACTGAAGAATTTTTGCCAAGGTAAACATAATGCGTCATAGCTCCCAAATCTCCAAATTAACTCGCCTAAAACAGCCCTTTTTGGGATGTTGCAGTATTTTCTTAGTAATGGCGCTTGCTAGTTTAGCTGCCGCCAACGAGCCCGCTAAGCCTGCGTCTATGGCAAGCCCGGCAGTAGCCCCAAGTGCCGCAGTAGCTCCTGTGGCCGTAGTTTCTGCCCCTGCTGCTGCCCCAGTTCAAGCGCCTAAAGCCCTTAAGGGCGATGCTACAGTAGGGGAAGCCCTTTATAACAACGGCGATGCAAGTCGGGGTGTGGTAGCTTGCCTCACCTGTCATGGCCCCAAGGGTATGAGCGCTGTGGCTACTTGGCCAAAATTAGCGGCTCAGCACGGCACTTATTTGGCAAAACAATTAAAAAACTATAAAGATGGCACTCGTGCCAATCCCATCATGATGGGATTGGCGGCCACCTTAACTGACCAAGATATGCTGAATTTAGCGGCTTTTTTGGTAAAACAGCCGCCTCCTCAAGGCGAAGTGCAAAATAAGGCCAGTATTGAGCTAGGACAACTGATTTATCGTGGCGGTATTGCTGCAAAAGGCATCCCTGCTTGCTCAGCCTGTCATAGCCCAAATGGTGCTGGCATTCCTGCGCAATACCCTCGTTTGGGTGGCCAGTGGGCCGAATATAACGCAACTCAGCTAGCTTATTTTCGTGACGGCACACGTAAAAATGTGCAAATGAACATGATTGCCGTTAAATTATCCGATCTTGAAGTGAAAGCAGTTGCTGACTACATGGCTGGACTGCATTAAGCACAATCGTGCTATTTTCATTTTGGTAAGAGATGCTCTTTCGACCATAATTCGGCTACAGTTTCGCGTTCGCGAATCACAAAAGCGCGGTCACCATCCACCATAATTTCAGCTGCTCTTGGGCGACTATTGTAATTTGAAGACATAGTAAAGCCATAGGCACCTGCCGATAAAATCGCCAGCAAATCACCAGGTTTAACTGCTAGCAAACGATCTTTACCAAGCCAGTCACCTGATTCACAAACTGGGCCAACTATATCGTAAGTCTGAGGTTCCGCAGCATGAGGCTGAACTGCCACTATGCTGTGATATGCACCATAAAGGGCTGGCCGCATCAAATCATTCATCGCAGCATCGACAACACAAAAGTTTTTACTCGTACCATGTTTAAGATATTCAACGCGAGTGATTAAGACCCCAGCATTGCCAACAAGAGAGCGGCCTGGCTCTAAGAGAATTTCTAAATCTTCAAAGCCACGTGCTGCTACATGATCCAAAATAGTAGTTGTAAATTCAGTAATGCCCGGCGGATCTTCATGCCCGTAATCAATTCCTAGCCCACCGCCCAAATCAAGATGGCGCAAAACAATACCCTCTTTTTTGAGTTGCGTTACCAAATCAAGTACTTTATCAATTGCATCGAGATACGGTGATGTGGCCATTATTTGCGAGCCAATGTGACAATCAATGCCAACTATATCTAGTTGTGAAAAGAGAGCAGCCTGACGATAGGTTTTTAAAACTTCATGATAAGCAATACCAAATTTATTATCTTTAAGGCCGGTAGAAATATAGGGATGGGTTTGTGCATCTACATCTGGATTAACGCGTAAAGAAATTGGTGCTCGACAAGATAATTCGCTAGCAATTCGATTAATTTGTTCGAGCTCGGCAATCGATTCAACATTTAAGCATTTCACCCCAACGGTAAGGGCTAGCTGAATTTCTGTTGCAGATTTACCAACCCCAGCAAAAACTAGGCTCGATGGTTTCGCGCCGATTGCTAGGGCGCGCTCTAGCTCGCCACCACTAACTAAATCAAAGCCAGCACCTAACTCCTTAAAACAATGCATTACTGCCAGATTGCTATTTGCTTTTACCGCAAAGAAAATACGCGCACGCCTTTTACCTTGAGGAGAAAGGCAGGCTTGCTCGTAGGCGGCAAAAGCAGTTTCTAAGGCGCGTTTACTGTAAATATAGAGCGGCGTACCAAATTGATCGGCTAGTTGCGTTAAGGGTATTTCTTCGGCAAACCAACGACCATTGCGCTCAGAGAAGCCTGCTAAGCTTGTTAGGGCAGGCAAAGGATTAAGCTGCTTTAGGCTACTCATTTACTTTCCTCAGATGCGGTGGTATTGCTATCAACATCGCTATTTGGGCTAGGCGCAGGGTAAAGCTTGCCTTTGGGTTCAACTTGGGCCGGAACAGGCGGAATATTGGGTACGCTTGGTAAATATAGGGACCCTCTTATCCCGCATCCTATGAGGGACATTATGGTGCAAATTATAAAGGCTCGAGTAAGAATCGCTATCATGAAAGTCTCTAAAACGAATAATTGAATATAGCATGCAGCATCCCATAAATACCTCAGCGGCTGAACCCATTGACGATAAACAATTTCATCGGCTAGTAAGTCAACTATTACATTCGCTTGAGGTGGCCCTAGAGGCCGCCGATGATAATTTAGATCTCGATTTAGATGTGGAGCGGCAAGGCGGTAATGTGATTAATATTCGCTTTCGCGATCGAAGTGTCATCGTAATCAATAGCCAGCCCCCCTTGCACGAAATTTGGGTAGCAGCTAAAGCCGGAGGTTTTCATTATCGTTGGGCTGGTAGCTACCTAGCACCAAGGTGGGTCGACTATAAAACCGGTAGAGAATTATTGAGCGATTTATCACAGTTTGTTAGTGCGCAGGCTGGCCAAGCCATCAAACTAGAAGTACATTAAAACAGAACAAGGTAACCCTACGTAGCACCACTAGCCTGTAAGGTTTCCTTGACTAGCGCCTCAGGTACGCTTTCAATTACAGCCGCGCCAAGCTGATCAAGTACGATGTAGCGAATTTTCCCCCCAGTAGTTTTTTTGTCTAGCTGCATTAATTCAAAATAACGTTCAGAGCCAAACTTAGGCGCAACAGTTGGTAGGCCCATAGTATGAATTAGTTGTTTTAGACGAGCTGCTTCAGCAGGTTGAATTTTTCCTAAGCGCATCGAGAGATCAGCAGCCATCACCATGCCGCAGCCAACTGCTTCACCATGCAGCCATTTGCCATAGCCAAGCCCTGCTTCAATAGCATGGCCAAAAGTATGACCAAAATTTAAAGTTGCACGAATATTATTTTCTCGTTCGTCGGCAGCTACTACGGCGGCTTTAATTTCACAAGAACGTAAGACTGCATAGGCTAGCGCCTTTGATTCACAGGCCAATAAAGCAGCAGCATTTTTTTCAATCCAGTTAAGAAAATCGGCATCAGCCATCGCGCCGTGCTTAATCACTTCGGCAAGCCCAGCAGAGAGTTCACGGGCAGGCAAGGTTTGTAGGGTACTTAAATCAGCGATCACGGCAACAGGCTGATGAAATGCTCCAATCATATTTTTACCAAGTGGATGATTGATACCGGTTTTTCCGCCAACTGAGGAATCGACTTGGGCTAAGAGCGTGGTAGGCACTTGAATAAATTGAACACCGCGCATAAAGCTAGCCGCTGCAAAGCCGGTCATGTCGCCAATCACCCCTCCACCAAGCGCAATAAGGGTGGTATGTCGGTCGGCGCCATGCTGAAGTAGTGCATCAAAAATAGTTTGTAAGTGAGACCAATCTTTGTATAACTCGCCATCAGGTAGAGTAATAAGGTGTACTTGTTTCTGAAGTTGGGTAAGAGTTATTTTAAGCGGCTCTGCATAGAGTGGCGCGACTGTCGTATTACTTACAATGTAAACTGCCTCGCCCGTTAGATGAGCTTGAAATAGTGCAGCTTGATCGATTAAACCGCTACCAATATAAATCGGATAGCTACGCTTACCTAGGTTGACTGTCAGTGTATTCATTGGGCTAATTCTAGTTGTATCAACAAAGTATGAACTAATTGATTAACGCTAGGCTTGCCTGTTTCAATAATATGGGTGGCAATTTCGCGATAGAGTGGATCACGCTCGGCATAAAGCTTGGTCAAAATTTGTCGTGGGTCACCATTTTGCAGCAGGGGTCTGCCCTCGCCGCCCTTGGTACGGTGCCAAAGCTCATTAGGATTGGCATGAAGATAAATTACCACACCACGTGAACTTAAGGCTTGTCGATTTTCTGGTGCGAGAACAGAGCCCCCACCAGTGGCCAGAATAAGATCATTTTCTTGGGTTAATTCTGCAATCATCTGTGCTTCGCGTTTGCGAAATCCAGGTTCACCCTCCATTTCAAAAATTAGCGGTATTTTGACCCCACTGCGCTCTTCAATGGCATGGTCGCTATCAATAAAGCGGCGCCCTAGTTTGCGCGCTAATAATTTGCCAACCGTAGACTTGCCCGCCCCCATGAGGCCAATTAAGAAAATATTATTCGTCGTGCTAGATAAGGGGTTCACTTCATGATTTTATTAGGGTTTGGTCAAAACGGTAGGGGTGAGGAAAACTAACAACTCTTTTTTATCTTTTAGTTTGGCGCTATGTCTAAATAAATGGCCCAGAATGGGTATATCACCGAGTAAAGGCACTTTTACGATGTCTTCTCGCTCGGTAGTTTGATAAATTCCGCCAATAATGACCGTGCCGCCGTTTTCGACGGTTACTTCCGAGCTTAGGGTTTTGGTGTCAATGGCATAGCCCTGCTCAGTTTTCATGCCAATCGTGTCTTTAGTAATACCGACCAACATCGAAATCATCCCGTCAGGATGAATTTTTGGGATCACCTCGAGTCGAAGGTTGGCTTTACGAAATTGCAATTTACTGCCACTTTGAGATGAGACTTGATAGGGTAATTCGGTGCCTTGCTCAATGGTTGCCTTGACTTGATCGGAGGTCATGATGCGAGGGTTTGAAATAACTTTTCCTTGCCCTTGCGCTTCAAGTGCTGATAGCTCTGCTTGTAAAAGACCGCTCGCATTTTTAGATAATAGGGTGGCGGCTGCACTAATTGGGTTAAAGCCATTTAAGCCAGAAGTAGCTAAATCAAAGCCAGCATTCATTTTTGGTTGCAAATGGGAACTTGCTCCTTCGCCGAGAAAACTGAGTTTGGCGCCAAGATCACGAGCAAAGCGGTCGTCTGCCTCAACGATGCGGGCCTCGATCAAAATTTGTCTGGGGCTTTGTGGGTGGTCACCACCAAATGGCAATGCGGCATCTTCTCGCCTGTGCTTTTGAAAAGCATTAATTTCTGCATATGGCCCAATCCAAAAAATATCACCATGCCGCAACATACTTAAACCTTTGCTAGCTAAAATTGATTGCACAGCACTACTCCAAGGAATGTGGTGCAAATCAACTGAAATTGAACCCTGGATCGATTCACTAATTAAAAAATTAGTTTGCCCAAGCCGCGCTAATTCTTTGAGTAACTCGCTAACTTCGATATTGGCAAAATGGAGGCTTAATTTTTTTTGTTGCACTGCTGATTTTGCTTGTACTTGCTGCGCTGGTGCACCACTTAAAAGGGGCTCTGCAAGTACTGCTGCAATCAGTAGTAAGTTTAAAAAAGCCAGAGAAAAAAATAGCCGAAGTAAATAGCGAATAAAGAAATTGTTTTTTAAGGTCATGGTAGCCGCTTTAATTTAAGAATTACTGCCTTGCCAGTGGGCGCAGTAATTTTTGCGTACTCAGCGCCGGCTTCAGTTAATACCCAAGTCTCTAACACCGGTGAATTCGGGGCCAAAACAATGGTTTTGTCGCCAGTATGAAAAAAAGCCGAAACTCCCTGACCTGTTTTACTAATGCCTAAGTATTGCCAGCGGCTTAAGTTAGACTCTTGGGTTTTCAGGGTGCGCTCTCGCTCAAGGGCTTCTTGACGTAATGGATAATGAGTGGCTTTAGCGTTACGATTAGCCGCAGCCAATGAAGTAGCTTGTATATTTTCGAGCTGATCCATAAGCTCTTCCTGATGGCTAGCTAAAGCGTCTTCTTGCTCTGCAAGGGTTTGCTTAAGAGCCAGTGTTTTAGATTCGAGGGCTTGAAATTGGGAATGGGTTGCTTGATCAAGAGCATTTAATGCATAGAGCATCCAAGCTAGGGTGCAAATACATAAAAGACCGATTAAGCTTGGCACTAGATTAGCAGACGCCGCTAAGGTCGAGCCTATTTTTGACGACGGTTGAATGCTAAGATTGCTCTGGGCTTCTGTCTGAGCTGCTTGAGGGGCAGAATTTTTTTGCTGGCGAGGGGGAAGATCGGGCTCTGCGGCTAAATGCGCTGGGTTCTGCATCACCGGATCATCGCCTAGTACGCTTAAAATAGCATCAAAAGATTGTGAAGTAATTTTACGTAATGGCACCCCTTATTTTTTTCGATTAGCCTAGTTAAAGCTAGCAATTAAGGTTGATTAGTGTGTAGGAATAAGCTGATTTAGGCATGGCTCTTATAATTCAGGCTTATGGCGCAAACCCCACAAGACCGGCCACCTCTGCCGCAGGATTCTCGTAAACAGCCCGGCAGGCCGCAACGTCCCCGGCTGAATTCTGGCAATCATTCCTTTTGGACAGCGTTTCGCGGCCCATTAGTAAAGGCATTATTAATCATGGGTTTGGTCGGCGCAATTTTGATTAGCTTACTACTGGCTTACGCTTTTATTATTGCAAAGCCAAATTTACCGAGTATTTCGGCTTTAACTGATTACAACCCTAAAGTGCCACTGCGAATATATACCGCCGATAAAGTCTTGATTGGCGAGTTCGGCGAAGAGCGTCGTAAGATAGTGCCCCTCAATCAAATGCCGCAACAAATGAAAAATGCAGTCTTATCGATTGAGGATGACCGTTTTTATTCTCATGGCGGAGTTGATTATTTTGGCGTGTTGCGTGCTGGCCTTGCCAATTTACGCGGACGTTTAGCCCAAGGTGCATCAACCATTACGATGCAGGTCGCGCGTAATTTTTTCTTGGGCAATGAAAAAACCTTTAGCCGCAAAATTTATGAAGTTTTATTAGCCTGGAAAATTGAGGCAGAGCTTAGTAAAGACAAAATTCTTGAAATTTACATGAATCAAATTTTTTTAGGCCAACGCGCTTATGGGTTTGCTAGCGCAGCACAAATTTATTTTGGTAAAGACATCAATGAAATAAGCATTGCTGAAGCGGCAATGTTGGCTGGTTTGCCAAAGGCGCCATCAGCCTATAACCCAGTAAGCAATTATCGTCGCGCTAAGGCCCGCCAGGAGTATATTTTGCAGCGGATGCGCGATTTATCCTATATTTCGCTAGCGGAGTACGATAAAGCGATGAAGGAAGAATTGCGCGTGCGAGGTTTAGGCAATGAATTTAGTACCCGTGCCGATTTTGCTGCCGAAATGGTGCGACAAATATTATTTGCCCAATATGGCGAAGCGATTTATTCACAAGGTTTGGATGTTTACACTACGCTTTTAAAAGCCGATCAAGATGCGGCTTACCGCGCAGTGCGGCGAGGAATTTTTGAATACGATTTACGTCATGCCTATCGCGGCCCAGAGGGTTTTATCGAACTACCTGAAGATAAATTGAAGCGTCAGCGGGCAATTGATGACGCTTTGCTAGAACATCCACCCTTAGACGAGCTCCAGTCGGGCGTGGTGCTAGAAGTAAGGCCAAAAGAGCTTGTAGTAATCATTGCAACGGGCGATGTGATCGCGATTAAAGGAGATGGCATGAAGCTGGCCTTAGCTTCGCTCACGGATAGCTCGCAACCCAAAAAACGACTACGACCTGGAGCTATTGTGCGACTTTTGTCTGAAGACGGTATTTGGAAACTAGCTCAACTTCCGAAGGTCGAGGCTGCATTTGTCTCAATGAATCCAGAAAATGGTGCAATCTTATCTTTGGTGGGAGGTTTTGATTTTCATCGCACCCAATTTAATCATGTTACGCAGGCGTTGCGGCAACCTGGATCTTCTTTTAAGCCATTTATTTATGCTGCGGCGCTTGAAAAAGGCTTTTCACCAAGTACGGTTGCCAATGATGCACCGATTTCCATTGGAATTTTAGAAACGGGTAGTAAAGCTTGGGAACCCAAAAATTATGACGGTAAATATGAGGGTTTGATGCGTTTACGCACTGCTTTGGCCAAATCAAAAAATGTTGTATCAGTAAGGCTGTTACGTGCTATTGGCCCTTCTTATGCACAAGAATATATTCAACGTTTTGGTTTCGAGCCAGAAAAACACCCGCCCTATTTAACCTTGGCTTTAGGAGCGGGCTCAGTTACCCCATTGCAAATGGCAGCAGCTTATAGTGTCTTTGCAAACGGCGGCTACCGGGTTGATCCCTTTTTAATCGAAAAAATGATCGATAACAAAGGTGTGGTGTTATTTGAAGCGCAACCAATTCGGGTGCATGAAGGTGGCACGCGTGTGCTAGATGCTAGAACAGCATTTGTGATTGATAGCATGCTGCAAGAGGTAACTAAAACTGGCACTGCTGGAAGTGCCAGAGCAAAATTAGGACGTACTGATATTGCCGGTAAAACGGGCACAACTAACGATTCTCATGATGCCTGGTTTGCGGGCTATAACCCAAAGGTAGTTGCAATCGCATGGATTGGTTTTGATAAGCCGGCGAGCTTGGGTGACCGGGAAACAGGAGGCGGTTTGGCTTTGCCAATTTGGATTTCGTATATGGCCACTGCATTAAGAGGTTCGCCAGAAGAGGCGCGCGTTGTGCCAGACGGGGTGTCGCAATTTGATGGCGATTGGTTTATTCCCGAATTTGCTCCTCAGGGCGGCATTCGTCAATTGAACTAGCTGACGATGTAAATCATGGCTCGTCAAGCGCGCATTGTGATTCCAGGTCAGGCCATGCATGTGATGGCTCGGGGCAATAATCGCCAAGACCTCTTTTTCAATGCTGCAGATCGGCGAATTTATTTAGACTGGTTACGTGATGCAGCCAAAGAATTTGGTAGCGCTGTTCATGCTTATGTACTAATGCCTAATCACGTGCATTGTTTAATTACGCCACTACGGGCTAATTCATTGGCAAAAACCATGCAGTCTTTGGGTCGTCGCTATGCCCAATATTGCAATCGGCAACAAAACCATTCAGGGACGATTTGGGAGGGGCGCTATCGCTCGTCGCTGATTGATGCGGACCATTTTTTGCGTTGCCAGCGATATCTTGAGTTAAATCCAATACGGGCTGGTTATGAATCTAGTCCAAATGCTTCAAGTTGGACTAGTTACTTGAGTCATACCGGTGAAAAAGTCGAACCTTGGCTAGTCGACCACCCAAGCTTCTGGGCCTTAGGAAATACCCCCTTTGAACGGCAATTGGCCTGGCAACATTTTGTCAAAGAAGGCGCACCACACCAAGAAGATCTAGATATAACAGAATACCTATTAAAATCAAAGCCTTGGGTTACTGCGGCAACGGCTGAGCAGTTCTTTAAGAACCAATTAGACGCCTTACAAATTCGTTCACGTGGGCGGCCCAAGCTGAAAAAGTAGCGAGTCTGTCCCCAATAGGTAAAAAAATAAAGTAAAGATCAACTTATAATCGGGACAGATTCATTTAATTTCTATTGCATCTAGAGGGGTATTCCCCTATATTTGATCCTCCCAACTAGTAATGCACTATTTTTTTTGCGCTAGAACGAGATTAATGATGACGACTACCGAATTACGCCCTCAGAAGCATGGTCTTTATGACCCACAAAATGAACATGATGCTTGTGGTGTTGGCTTTGTTGCGCATATCAAAGGAAAAAAAACTCATGAAATCGTGACCCAAGGATTAAAAATCCTGGAGAACTTAGATCATCGGGGCGCAGTAGGTGCCGACCCCTTAATGGGTGATGGCGCGGGTATTTTGATTCAAATTCCTGATCAACTCTATCGCGAAGAAATGGCACTTCAAGGCATCATACTGCCGCCACTAGGTGAATATGGTGTAGGTATGATTTTTTTACCAAAAGAAAATGCTTCACGCTTAGCCTGTGAGCAAGAATTAGAGCGCACCGTACGCGTAGAAGGACAAATCGTCTTGGGGTGGCGAGACGTACCAATTGATAGTGAAATACCAATGTCACCCATGGTTAGAAAAACTGAGCCCGTGATTCGCCAAATTTTTATCGAGCGCGGACGCGAGATCATGACAACCGATGCGCTCGAGCGCAAACTTTACGTGATTCGCAAAACAGCCAGTCATGCAATTCAAGATTTGCATTTAAAGCATGGCAAAGAATATTTTGTAACCTCAATGTCAGCTCGCACTATTGTTTACAAAGGCTTGCTCTTAGCAAACCAAGTAGGCGCCTACTATCAAGATTTAACCGATCAACGAACTGTTTCAGCGCTAGCTTTAGTACATCAACGCTTTTCAACTAATACCTTTCCAGCTTGGGAACTAGCCCACCCTTACCGCATGATTGCGCACAATGGCGAAATTAATACGGTAAAAGGCAATGTTAATTGGGTTAATGCACGTACTGGGGCAATTAGTTCACCTGTGCTTGGCGATGACTTACAGAAATTATGGCCATTGATTTATCCGGGTCAATCAGATACAGCTTGTTTTGATAACTGCCTCGAATTGTTAGTAATGGCTGGGTATCCCATGGCACAAGCGATGATGATGATGATTCCTGAAGCTTGGGAACAACATAGCATGATGGATATCAATCGCCGTGCTTTTTATGAATACCATGCCTCAATGATGGAGCCATGGGATGGCCCAGCAGCGATGGCTTTTACCGATGGACGTCAAATTGGCGCCACTCTAGATCGCAATGGTTTACGCCCTGCGCGTTATTACGTGACCGATGACGACTTGGTAATCATGGCTTCAGAAGCAGGGGTATTAGCTATTCCTGAAAGTAAGATTGTTCATAAATGGCGCTTACAGCCCGGCAAAATGTTCATGATTGATATGGAGCAGGGACGCATTATTGATGATGTCGAATTAAAAGATACCGTTGCTAAAGCAAAACCTTATAAAAGTTGGATCGATGCTGTCCGCATTAAATTAGATGAGGTGACGGTAACTGCTAGCGATCAGCTCGATGAAAAAAAAGTCATTCGGCCAATCGCAAAATTACTCGATCGTCAACAAGCATTTGGTTATACCCAAGAAGATTTGAAATACT
Organism: uncultured beta proteobacterium; assembly: GCA_903944725.1. Taxonomy (GTDB): domain Bacteria; phylum Pseudomonadota; class Gammaproteobacteria; order Burkholderiales; family Burkholderiaceae; genus Polynucleobacter; species Polynucleobacter hahnii. Next base: position 22,548 of record CAJASX010000012.1, on the reverse strand, counting down.
TAATGGCACCAATGGCAAGCGCTGGTGAAGAGGCGATTGGCTCGATGGGTAACGATAGCCCTTTAGCCGTTTTATCAAATAAAAATAAATCGCTTTATAACTACTTTAAGCAATTATTTGCGCAAGTGACCAATCCGCCAATTGATCCCATTCGTGAAAATTTAGTAATGTCTTTAGTGTCTTTTATTGGCCCTAAACCCAATTTATTAGATACAAACAATATTAACCCTCCAGTACGTTTAGAGGTCAGCCAGCCGATTCTTGATTTCGCTGATATCACTAAAATTCGGCATATTGAGCATTACACCAATGGTAAATTTCGTTCTTACGAGTTAGATATTTGCTACCCAGCTGCTTGGGGTAAGGCTGGAATTGAAGCGCGTCTTGCTTCGCTTTGTGCTGAGGCGGCCGATGCTGTGCGTTCAGGCTATACCATTTTAATTGTCAGTGATCGTCAGGTAGATGAACATCATGTAGCAATTCCTGCACTCTTAGCAACCTCGGCAATTCACCAGCATTTAGTTGAAAAAGGTTTGCGTACCAGCGTAGGTTTAGTAGTCGAAACAGGCAGCGCCCGTGAGACCCATCATTTTGCTTTATTGGCGGGTTATGGGGCCGAAGCAGTTCATCCTTATCTTGCCATGGAAACCTTAGCACAAATGGCCAAAGGTTTGCCAGGCGACCTATCGGCCGAAAAAGCAATTAAGAATTTTGTTAAGGCAGTTGGTAAGGGCTTGCAAAAAGTCATGTCCAAAATGGGCATTTCAACTTATATGTCATACACCGGCTCACAAATTTTTGAAGCCATTGGCTTAAATCAAGAAGTAATTAATCAGTACTTCAGGGGCACTTCATCCAATGTAGGCGGCATTGGCGTTTTTGAGGTTGCTGAAGAGGCTTTACAAATGCATCAAGCAGCCTTCGGTGAAGATCCTGTTTTAGCCAATATGCTTGAAGCGGGAGGGGAATATGCCTATCGCATTCGGGGTGAAAATCATATGTGGACCCCTGACACGATCGCTAAGTTGCAACATGCAACACGGATTGGTGCCGACAAAGGCTATCAGACTTACAAAGAGTACGCCAACATTATTAATGATCAAAGCAAGCGGCAGATGACCTTACGCGGATTATTTGAATTTAAAATTGATCCAAGTAAAGCCATCTCACTTGACGAGGTCGAGCCAGCTAAAGAAATTGTGAAGCGCTTTGCTACTGGTGCGATGTCATTGGGTTCGATTTCTACTGAGGCGCATGCCACTTTAGCTATTGCGATGAACCGTATTGGCGGCAAATCTAATACTGGCGAAGGTGGAGAAGACCCCAATCGCTATATTAATGAGCTCAAAGGAATTCCGATTAAAAACGGCGAAACTCTAGCAAGTATTTTAGGCAGCGATGTCGTTGAGGCAAACATTCCACTGCAAGCTGGCGATTCTTTGCGTTCCAAAATTAAACAAGTTGCCTCGGGTCGGTTCGGCGTCACTGCGCAGTATCTCCGCAGTGCAGATCAAATGCAAATCAAAATGGCCCAAGGTGCAAAGCCTGGTGAAGGCGGTCAATTACCTGGTAGTAAAGTGTCTGATTACATTGGCAGCTTGCGCTTTTCAGTGCCTGGGGTGGGATTAATTTCACCTCCCCCACATCATGATATATATTCAATTGAAGATCTTGCCCAATTGATTCACGACTTGAAAAATGTGAATGCCGCAGCCGATGTCTCAGTCAAATTGGTTTCTGAAGTTGGGGTTGGCACTATTGCTGCTGGGGTGGCGAAAGCGAAAGCCGATCACGTAGTGATTGCTGGCCATGATGGCGGCACAGGTGCATCACCGCTGTCCTCGATTAAACATGCTGGCTCGCCCTGGGAATTAGGTTTAGCTGAAACTCAACAAACCTTAGTATTGAATCGTTTACGAAGCCGAATTCGAGTGCAGGCCGATGGTCAAATGAAAACGGGGCGTGATGTGGTCATTGGAGCGCTCTTAGGTGCTGATGAGTTTGGTTTTGCTACAGCACCATTAGTTGTTGAGGGCTGCATTATGATGCGCAAGTGTCATTTAAATACCTGTCCAGTAGGCGTTGCCACACAAGACCCAGAGTTGCGTAAGCGCTTTGCCGGTAAACCTGAGCATGTGGTGAATTTCTTCTTCTTTATTGCTGAAGAAGCCCGTGAATTGATGGCACAACTTGGCATTCGAAAGTTTGATGATTTGATTGGTCGGGTCGATTTACTAGATACCCGCAAGGGAATAGACAATTGGAAAACTCAGGGTTTAGATTTCAGTAAAATTTTTGCTATGCCCCGTGTGCCCGCTGATGTACCGCGTTATCAAGTCTTAAAGCAAGATCACAACCTTGGAAGCGCACTTGATCTCACCTTGATCGAAAAGAGTGAGCCTGCATTAGCGCGTGGCGAAAAGGTTTCTTTTATTGTGCCTGTACGCAATGTAAATCGAACGGTAGGTGCCATGTTGTCTGGCGAGGTAGCCCAGCAATATGGTCATGTCGGCTTACCTACCGATACAATTCACATTCAACTAAATGGAACCGCAGGCCAAAGTTTTGGGGCCTTTTTAGCTCATGGTATTACCTTAGATTTAGTTGGTGATGGTAATGACTATGTTGGTAAAGGTTTATCGGGTGGCTGCGTCATTGTGCGTGCCCCCCATGAATTCCGTGGTGATACGGCTAAAAATATCATTGTTGGAAATACCGTTTTATATGGCGCTATTAGTGGCGAAGCTTTCTTTAACGGCGTTGCCGGCGAGCGCTTTGCAGTGCGTAATTCAGGTGCCACGGCAGTAGTTGAAGGCACGGGCGATCATGGTTGCGAATACATGACTGGTGGCACAGTTGTAGTGCTTGGAGAAACAGGCCGCAATTTTGCCGCCGGCATGAGTGGCGGCATAGCCTACGTGCTTGATGAAGATGGCCTATTTGAAAAGCGTTGCAATACCGCTATGGTTACTTTAGAAAAGGTGTTATCTAGTGCGGAGCAAATTTCAAAAATGCCGAAGTCGGAGTGGCATGCGCCAGTTGATGTTAAAGATGGTGGCGAACGTTTAACGGATGAAGTAATTTTAAAAGACTTGATTGAGCAACATTTTCGGCACACCGGCTCTGAACGTGCAAAAGTAATTTTGGTAGATTGGGAAAAATCGCGCAGCCGTTTTATTAAAGTCTTGCCTACCGAATATAAGCGGGCTTTGGGTGAGTTATGGCTGAAGTCAGAAAATCAAGATCAATTAGTTATTGCTTAAGTGCTGCGGAAAAAGAAGGAATTAACAGCTTATGGGTAAGGTTACAGGGTTTATGGAATTTGAACGGGTTAACGAAACCTATGAGGCGCCTGCTCAACGTATTCATCATTACAAAGAATTTGTATTGGCCTTAGAAGATGCAGAGGCGCAAGTGCAAGGTGCTCGTTGCATGGATTGCGGCATTCCATTTTGTAATAATGGTTGTCCAGTTAACAATATCATTCCCGATTTCAACGATTTAGTTTTTCAAGGTGACTGGAAAAGCGCTATTGATGTTTTGCATTCAACCAATAATTTTCCAGAATTTACTGGGCGTATTTGTCCAGCACCTTGCGAAGCAGCTTGTACCTTAACAATTAATCGTACCCCAGTGGGCATTAAATCGATTGAACATGCCATTATTGATAAGGCTTGGGAAAGCGGTTGGGTTAAGCCGCAACCCGCTAAACATAAAACGGGTAAACGAATCGCCATTGTTGGTTCGGGCCCCGCAGGAATGGCAGCGGCACAACAGTTAGCACGCGTTGGGCATGAAGTGACGGTATATGAGAAAAATGATCGAATCGGAGGTTTACTGCGCTATGGCATTCCCGATTTTAAAATGGAAAAATGGTTAATTGATCGTCGCGTTGAGCAAATGCAGGCTGAAGGTATTGTGTTTGAAACAGGCGTGTTTGTTGGGCAAGAAGCCCTGCATGAAAAAATTAAAAATTATTCGCGTAAAACTGTAGCCCCAGCAGAATTACTGAATGCATTTGATGCCGTCATTATTTCTGGGGGAGCAGAGCAGCCCCGTGATTTACCTGTACTAGGACGCGAGCTTGACGGCATTCACTATGCGCTTGAATTTTTAATTCCTCAAAATAAAGAAGTCGCTGGCGATGCGCAGAATCAAATTCGCGCTACCGATAAGCATATTGTTGTGATTGGTGGTGGCGATACTGGTTCAGATTGCGTTGGCACATCTATTCGTCATGGCGCTAAAAATGTTACCCAGTTTGAGTTGTTGCCCCAACCACCTGAGCGTGAAAATACGTCACTAGTTTGGCCTTATTGGCCGACTAAATTACGTACTTCATCTTCCCATGAAGAAGGATGCGAGCGTGATTGGTCGGTAGCTACTAAACGCTTTGAAGGCAAGAACGGTAAAGTAGAAAAATTAATTGGCGTGCGCTTAGAATGGCAAGATGGCAAGATGGCTGAAATGCCTAATTCTGAATTTGAAATCAAGGCCGATTTAGTGCTTTTGGCTATGGGCTTTGTTTCTCCTGCGCAGCAAATTTTGACTGCATTTAAAGTCGAACAAGATGCCCGTGGTAATGCTAAAGCTAGCGTCGAGGGGCAAAGGGCTTATCACACCAACGTACCTCACGTATTTGCCGCGGGAGATATGCGCCGCGGACAGTCTTTAGTAGTCTGGGCAATTCGCGAGGGTCGTCAATGTGCGCAGGCAGTCGATGCATTTTTAATGGGAACTTCAGTTTTACCAAGATAATCTAAGCATGAGTAAAGTAATCTCTTCCCGCCTAGTCCAACCTTTAGTCAAGCCCTTTGCTGGCGAGGTAGTGGTCGCAATTCAGGGGGTTGATTTTTCCTATAATCCAGGCGAGCGACAAATTTTGTCTGGCTTAAATATGGAATTTAAGCGTGGTCAAGTGGTAGCCGTAATGGGGGGTTCTGGGTGCGGCAAAACTACTATTTTGCGTTTAATTGGTGGGCAATACACCGCGCAGCGCGGGCAAGTTGTTTTTGAAGGCCATGACATTGGTAAGTTAAGCGCAGCGCAGTTAATGCATGCCCGCCGACGCATGGGTATGCTTTTTCAGTTTGGCGCACTTTTTACTGACCTTAGTGTCTTTGAAAACGTGGCCTTTCCTTTGCGTGAACATACTAATTTAAGTGAAGAATTATTGCAGACCTTGGTAATGATGAAATTAAATGCCGTTGGCTTGCGTAATGCCCGCAATTTAATGCCATCACAAATATCCGGAGGCATGGCAAGACGGGTTGCCTTAGCTCGCGCCATTGCGCTTGATCCACCATTAATTATGTATGACGAACCTTTTGCCGGCTTAGACCCGATTTCATTGGGCATTACCGCACGACTCATTCGCAATTTAAATGATGCACTAGGATCAACCAGTTTATTGGTAACCCATGATGTTGAGGAAACCTTTGCAATTGCCGACTATGTTTACTTCATCGCTAATGGAAGAATTGGTGCCGCAGGAACCCCAGCAGAACTAAGCAATTCTCTTGATCCTTTTGTACGTCAATTTTTGGATGCTTCTCCCGATGGACCTGTACCATTTCATTATCCTGGCATGAGCTTGCAAGATGATTTTGAGATGAGGCTTTAATGGTTAATTTAGCAATGCATAAAACCCTCAACTTTTTTGGCGACATTGGTTTTTTTGTACGAAGCAATATTACCGACCTTGGTTATGCTACGCGAATGTTTTTGGCCATTTTGTGGCGCTCGGGCTCGTTAGTACGTCGACCAAGTTTAGTTTTAGACCAAATTCTTTTTCTTGGTAATAATTCATTTGTCATCATTACTGTGTCAGGTTTGTTTGTAGGGTTTGTTTTGGGGCTACAGGGTTATTACACTTTGAACCGTTATGGATCAGAACAAGCGCTAGGTTTATTGGTAGCTTTATCTTTAACCCGCGAGCTTGGCCCAGTAATTACAGCGCTGCTTTTTGCTGGGCGCGCTGGCACCTCATTGACAGCTGAAATTGGTTTAATGAAAGCGGGCGAACAATTAACGGCGATGGAAATGATGGCAGTCGACCCCTTGCGCCGCGTAATGGCGCCCCGCTTATGGGCTGGAATGATTTCAATGCCGATCTTGGCAACGATATTTACTGCGGTCGGTATTTTTGGCGGATATTTAGTAGGAGTACCGCTAATTGGGGTCGATACGGGGGCCTTTTGGGCACAAATGCAAGGTGGGGTCGATTTATTTAGTGATATTGGTAATGGTTTTATCAAAAGTATTGTTTTTGGGGTGGCGGTGACATTTATTGCTTTGTATCAAGGTTATGAGGCAAAACCAACGCCTGAAGGGGTATCGCGGGCTACGACTCGGACAGTGGTGCTGTCTTCCTTGACGGTTTTGGCACTCGATTTTTTACTGACGGCATTGATGTTTTCAAATTAAAGTACTGAAAGAATAAACTGAGCTTCTTATGAGAAAAAGTGGAATTGATATTTGGGTCGGGGTGTTTGTAGCGATTGGGCTCTTAGCAGCTTTATTTTTGGCCCTCAAGGTTGGCAATATGAATGCCATTTCATTTCAACCAACATACACTGTGACGGCGCGCTTTGACAATATCGGCGGTTTAAAGCCGCGCGCACCTATTAAAAGTGCGGGGGTGGTTGTAGGGCGCGTTGGCAATATTTCTTTTGATGACAAGACCTATCAGGCCACTGTACTTCTTACTATTGATACAAAATATCAATTCCCCCAAGATTCATCGGCCAAAATTTTGACCTCGGGCTTATTAGGCGAGCAATATCTTGGCCTTGAGGCAGGGGGCTCAGATCAAATGTTAGCGCAAGGTAGCAAGATTGCCCAAACTCAATCGGCCATCGTGCTTGAAAGCCTCATTAGTCAATTTTTATATAACAAAGCTGCCGATAGCGGACAAGAAAAAGGTGGCAATACAGGTGCCAGTAAGTGAAAACAAGTTTACGGCGTGTTTTATTAGCGCTCTTTTCTAGTTTACTATTCGCTTGTGCCACCATTCCGCCAGGTACACAACCATCTGAGGCCGATCCTTGGGAGCCAATGAATCGGGCAGTATTTGCCTTTAACGAAGTGCTCGACGAATATTTGCTAAAACCAATTACATCCGTTTATCGTTTTATCTTACCCGAAATAGTGCGTGATGGTATTTACAATGTTTTTGGTAATTACAATGATATTTACACCGCCTTAAATAATCTATTACAAGGTAAACCTGCTTTAGCTTTTAATGACTTCATGCGGGTAATGGTCAATACTATTTTTGGCCTTGGCGGCTTGCTCGATGTTGCTACCCCCGCAGGCCTTGAGAAACATAAGGAAGATTGGGGGCAAACCTTTGGTGTGTGGGGTGTACCAGCAGGCCCTTATGTGGTTCTTCCATTTTTTGGCCCAAGTTCAGTACGCGACACGTTTGGTACTGTCGCCGACATTAAATCAGACTATTTATTTACTTATGTTAAAGATATTGGCTTGCGTAACTCAATTACTGCGTTACGGGTGATTAATTCCCGTAATACCTATTATGAAGCGGGAGATTTACTGCAAGGTGCCGCAATTGATAAGTACACCTTCTTGCGTGATTCTTATATTCAGCGTCGCGCGTATCAAGTAAATGACGGTCGCACCACCGATCAAGAGCCCTTGATGCCGCCCTATGAAAATCCCTACGAGTAATAGTGCCCCAGAGAGGCTAAAATTAGCACTCTATGTTAAGAACAATAATGAATTGAAAGTTAAAAAATGTTGAAATCGCTTGTTTGGGGTATCTGTTTACTTAGTTCACTGGTTTTTGCTCAGGGCCCAACGGGGCCAGCTCCCGATCTGACAACTCCCGATGGGATGATTAAAGCGGTGGTGAGCGAGGTTATGGCAACCGTTAAGGCCGACCCTGAAATTCAAAAGGGCAATATTCCTCGCATTGTTGAATTGGTTGAGAAAAAAATTGTTCCCAATACCGATATGCGTCGTACTACTGAAATGGCAATGGGGGTTAACTGGAAAAAAGCCAGCCCCGAACAACAAACACAATTGACCCAAGAATTCAAGACCTTATTAATGCGCACTTATTCTGGAGCCATTAGCCAGCTAAGAGATCAAACAGTGCAATTTAAACCTTTGCGCGCAGCTCCAGACGATAAAGAGGTTATCGTAAGAACAGTCGTTTTGGGGCGCGGCGACCCAGTGCCACTAGATTACCGCTTAGAAAAAACTTCTACCGGTTGGAAGGTTTATGACATGAATATCATGGGTGTGTGGCTCATTGAAGCTTACCGCAATCAATTTACTAATCAAATTAGCCAAAATGGCATTGAAGGCCTGATTAAATTTTTGCAAGATCGTAATAAAGCCTTGGCAGCCGGTAAGGTCAGCTAATGTTATTGCCTAGGCAAGACATTTAATTTTTTTGTTAACTAAGCACTTTTAATGCCCTATTTTTTGCCTACTGCTGTAACACTTGAAAATGCCAGTCAAATTGAGGCCGATGGCTTAGCCAATTGGTCAAACTTACATGAAATCGATTGCTTAAATTTAAATCATTTTGATTCTTCATTATTAGCAGTTTTATTAAATTGGCGCAAAAAAATTTTGGCTGAGCAAGGTTATTTTTTAATTCTCAATACGCCACCAAAATTAGCAGTCTTAGCCCGGGTTTACGGTGTAGCCGAGTTATTGGATATACCGGCATGACGCCAGCTTTATGGGTAAATCAGGTTTCTAAAAGTTATGGTGAGTTGCTCGCTTTAAACGATGTTTCGCTACAAATAGAGCAAGGCGAATTTTTTGGCTTGCTTGGTCCCAATGGCGCTGGGAAAACAACTTTAATTTCAATTTTGGCAGGCTTATGTCGAGCCGATACTGGTACGGTTAAGGTAATGGGTACCAATGTGCAAACCGATTTCCGTTTAGCCCGTAGACTCTTAGGGGTCGTGCCCCAAGAGTTAGTTTTTGACCCATTTTTTTCGGTGCGTGAAGCGTTACGTTTTCAATCGGGCTATTTTGGACTACGCAATAATGATGATTGGATCGACGAAATCATGGCCAATTTAGATCTCACCAGTAAAGCCGATAGCAATATGCGCTCACTTTCTGGCGGTATGAAGCGCCGTGTTTTAGTCGCCCAAGCTTTAGTACATCGTCCGCCCGTGATTGTGTTAGATGAGCCCACTGCTGGGGTTGATGTTGAATTACGTCAGTCTTTATGGCAATTTGTCAGTCGGCTTAACCAAGACGGTCACACCATTGTGTTAACTACCCACTATCTAGAAGAGGCCGAAGCACTTTGCCAACGCATTGCTATGCTAAAACAAGGTCAAATTGTAGCTTTAGATACCACCGCAAACTTACTTAACCGCTATGGCGTTTCAGCTAAAAGTGGTAGTGCAGACGTTGATCTAGAAGATGTTTTTGTCAACATTATGGCGCGCGATTTAGTATGAAGTCGATTGCAATTGCATACGGGAGCGGCTTTCCTACGCTCTTGTATAAAGAGGTGCTACGTTTTTATAAGGTGAGTTTTCAGACCGTTGCCGCTCCCGTTTTAACTGCGGTTTTATACCTCTTAATCTTTGGTCAGGTATTACAAGACAAAGTATTAGTCTATGAGCGCATTAGCTATATTGCGTTTTTAGTGCCAGGTTTAGTGATGATGAGCTTATTACAAAATGCTTTTGCAAATACTTCATCATCTCTCATTCAGTCAAAAATTATGGGCAATTTAATTTTTGTTCTCTTAGCGCCATTAAGCTCGTTTGAGTTTTATGCTGCTTATGTGATTGCCGCAATCGTGCGCGGTATCGCAGTAGCGGCGGGGGTTTTATTAATTACCATGTGGTTTGTTCCACCCAGTTTTGAATATCCACTATGGATTATGATATTTGCATTATTAAGCGCAGCTATTTTGGGCGGCATGGGATTAATTGCCGGTATCTGGGCCGATAAATATGATCAACTTGCTGCCTTTCAAAATTTTGTGATCATGCCAGCCACGATGTTATCGGGTGTCTTTTATTCACTTCATAGTTTGCCAGCAGTTTGGCAGACGGTCTCGCATTTCAATCCATTTTTTTATATGATTGATGGGTTTCGTTTTGGGTTTTTTGGTGTGTCTGATGTTTCTCCATGGATCAGCCTCATTATTGTGGCTGGTTTTTTTATAGCCGTTTCAGCTCTTGCCCTGCGCTTATTGCAAACCGGTTTCAAATTGCGCTATTAAAAAAAGAATTGGAATAATTCATGTTACCTACCCCACAACAAATTGAATCTTATATTAAACAGAGTATTGCTTGTACTCATTTGCTGGTTGAGGGCGATGGTCAACATTTTTATGCCACGATTGTAAGCCCTGATTTTGAAGGTAAGCGTTTAGTTCAACGGCATCAACTGGTTTATGCTGCCATGGGTGAGCGGATGAAGGCCGAGGTACATGCGCTATCTATTAAAGCGTTTACGCCGACTGAATATCTTAAAAATAAGCAGTCTTAAAAGGCGCAGCCATGGATAAGCTACTAATGACAGGTGGTAGCCCGCTGCATGGCGAGGTCTTGATCGCTGGTGCAAAAAACGCTGCGCTACCCATTTTATGCGCCAGCCTTTTAACCAGTGAATCGATTGAGTTACACAATGTGCCCGACTTACAAGATGTTCGCACCATGCTCAAAATTTTGCAACAAATGGGGGTGACCGTTAACTTTCCTGATCCCGCCCTACGTAGTCACGTGATTTTGAATGCCGCCCATATTCCTCGACCCGAAGCAACTTATGAGATGGTTAAAACCATGCGGGCCTCTATTTTAGTTTTGGGACCTTTATTAGCCAGAATGCATAGCGCCAAAGTATCTTTGCCCGGCGGTTGCGCAATTGGGGCACGACCGGTTGATCAGCACATTAAAGGTTTAAGGGCGATGGGCGCGAGCATCAAAATTAAAGGCGGATATATTCAGGCGGAAGCCGAACGCCTTGTAGGCACCACTATTTTGACCGACATGATTACGGTTACTGGCACTGAAAATTTATTAATGGCGGCCTGTTTAGCGCAGGGCACGACAATTTTAGAAAATGCAGCACGCGAACCCGAGGTTGGTGATTTAGCCGAATTACTAGTAAAGATGGGGGCTAAGATTTCAGGTCTTAAGACAGACCGTTTAGTGATCGAGGGAGTTGCACAGCTGCATGGTGCAAATCACACCATTCTTCCAGACCGCATCGAAGCAGGTACATTTTTATGCGCTGTAGCAGCCACTGGGGGCGATATTTTGGTGCAAAAATGTCGTCCTGATAATTTAGAGGCCTTGTTAGTGAAGCTTAGTGAGGCTGGTTTAAAAATGGAAATGGGACCAGATTGGATTGCGGCAAGTATGGCTGGCCGCCCTAAGGCAGTGAGCTTTGTAACCTCTGAATACCCAGCCTTCCCGACCGATATGCAGGCTCAATTTATGGTCTTAAATGCCCTTGCTAGTGGTAGCGCTACCATGACTGAAACCATTTTTGAAAACCGCTTTATGCATGTGCAAGAACTTAATCGCCTTGGAGCCGATATTGTGATTGAAGGCAATACTGCCGTGGCCCAAGGGGTTGAAAGCCTATCAGGTGCCATTGTCATGGCTACGGACCTGCGAGCCTCAGCCAGCTTAGTCATAGCAGGCTTGGCAGCACAAGGTGAAACCCAGGTTGAGCGGATATATCATCTCGACCGTGGCTATGACCGAATGGAGCAAAAATTGACACAATTAGGCGCGAACATCCAGCGCGTGAAATAATTGCTTTATGAAGTTGACTCTAGCCCTCTCGAAGGGGCGTATCTTCGAAGAATCAGTGGCGATCCTCAGTCGGGTTGGAATTCGGCCCTTAGAGGATCCTGAAAAATCACGAAAGCTCATTATTGAGACTTCGCATGCTGATGTACGCCTCATTATTGTGCGCGCTGCTGATGTGCCAACCTATGTGCAATTTGGCGGTGCTGATTTTGGTATTGCTGGATTAGATAGCTTGCTTGAAAAAGGCAGCGAAGGTTTATATGTGCCGCTTGATTTAGGCATTGCCAAATGTCGCATGGCTGTTGCCGTTCGCGCCGACTTTGATTACCTTACCGCAGTTCAGCAGGGCTCACGTTTACGTGTGGCTACTAAATATGTCAACTGCGCGCGCGATCACTTTGCCAATAAAGGGGTTCATGTTGATACCATTCAGTTATATGGCTCAATGGAGTTAGCGCCTTTAGTTGGTTTGGCCGATGCCATCGTTGACTTGGTTTCAACTGGTAATACATTAAAAGCGAATGGCTTGGTTGAGGTTGAGCAGATTGCTGATATTAGCGCTCGCTTGATTGTGAATCAGGCCTCTTACAAACGTAAGCGCAGCCAAATACAGCCTCTTCTAGAACAATTGCAGCCATGAGTACAGATGTAAAAATTCAGCGGCTCGACAGCGGCTCGGCTAATTTTCAGCAAACCCTGTTAGCTAGTCTATCTATCCCACTTGCGGAGGATACGGCAATTGATTTGAAGGTAGCTGAGATTATTCTGGCAATCCAAAATCAAGGCGATCACGCTTTGCTCAGGTACACCAGTCAATTTGATCGCTTGCAGGCACAAACTGCTAGCGCTTTAGAAATTTTGCCTAGTGAATTAAAAAATGCATACACTCAATTATCCAACGAACAGTCACAGGCCTTAAATAATGCCGCAGCGCGCATCCGAAACTACCATGATCAGCAGCTTACCAATGCGGGCTGTCAAAGCTGGGAATACACCGAAGCAGATGGCACGCGGCTGGGACAAAAAGTAACACCGCTTGATCGAGTTGGCATTTATGTGCCAGGGGGGAAAGCGGCCTATCCATCATCCGTATTAATGAATGCCATTCCAGCCAAGGTTGCGGGGGTGCCTAAAGTTATTATGGTAGTGCCTACGCCCGACGGAAGTCGCAATGATCTAGTCTTGGCGGCAGCTTATTTAGCAGGGGTTGATCAGGTCTTTACTATAGGCGGTGCTCAAGCAATTGCGGCTTTAGCTTATGGCACAACCACGATTCCTGCGGTCGATAAAATTGTCGGACCTGGCAACGCCTATGTAGCTGCAGCTAAGCGAAGGGTATTTGGTAAGGTTGGTATCGATATGATTGCGGGCCCTTCAGAAATTTTAATTATTTGTGATGGCACCGGCAATCCCGATTGGGTCGCAATGGATTTATTTTCCCAAGCAGAACACGATGAATTAGCTCAATCAATCTTAGTTTGCCCCGATGCCAATTTTATCGATCAAGTCGATGCGAGTATGCAAAAACTCTTACCGCAAATGCCGCGCCAAGAAGTCATTCGCGCCTCTTTATCTAAGCGGGCGTTGTTCATTCAGGTAGTTGATATGCGGCAGGCTTGTGAAATTGCCAATATCATTGCACCTGAGCATTTAGAAATTTGTGCACAAGATGCACGGCAGTGGGCCGAGATGATTCGCCATGCAGGCGCAATTTTTATGGGTAACTACACTAGCGAAGCTTTAGGCGATTATTGTGCAGGCCCAAACCATGTTTTGCCAACTGCCCGAACTGCCCGATTCTCTTCGCCTTTAGGGGTATACGATTTCATTAAACGCTCTAGCATGATTGAAGTTAGCGAGGCTGGCGCGCAAACTTTAGGTCACATTGCTAGCACCTTGGCGCATGGTGAAGGTTTACAGGCGCACGCGCGGGCTGCAGAAATGCGCATCAAGAAAACCAGTATTTAGTAGCAAATCAATAAACACTAAATAATTTCTTGTAAGGCCTGTATTAATTCAGCATTTTGTGCATCGGTGCCAATGGTAATGCGTAAGAAATCTTCAATGCGCGGTAAATTAAAGTGGCGCACCACAATTCCTTTGGTACGTAAGGCTTGATATAGTTGTGCGCCAGCATGCTGGGGGTGACGCGTAAAAATAAAATTCGCGCTTGAGGGTATAGTGCTGAAACCCAGCCGATCGAGTGCGATTATCAATTCTGCACGCGTGGCAATGACTTTGGCTGAGGTGACCTCTAAGTAAGCTTGATCCGCAATAGCTGCACATGCGCCAGCTTGTGCTAGACGACCCAAAGGATACGAATTAAAACTATTCTTCACTCGTTCAAGCGCCTCAATTAAGCTGGGGTGGCCCATGGCAAAGCCAACTCGTAAACCTGCTAATGCACGAGATTTAGAAAGAGTTTGAATCACCAACAGGTTTTTAGGGCAGCCAAGACCTTGCAAAAAAGACACACACGATTCGGTGCCGTAATCAACATACGCCTCATCAATCACGATGACTGAATCGGTATTGGCTTGGATTAGGCTGGCAATGGCTTTACTTGCTAAGGCTCGCCCCGTAGGTGCATTAGGATTAGGAAAAATAATACCGCCATTGGGTTTAGCATAGTCGTCTAGGCAAATTTCAAAATCAGCACCCAAAGGGATGGTTTGTGCCGCAATTTCAAAGAGTTTGCAGTACACCGGGTAAAAACTATAGGTAATATCTGGAAATAATATTGCTTGCTCATGTTTCAAAAGAGCTAAAAAAACATGCGCCAAGACTTCATCTGAGCCATTACCCAGAAAAATTTGTTCCGTTGCCAAGCCATATTGCTTAGCAATCAGTTTTTTAAGCTCGACGCTAGCTGGATCGGGATAAAGCCTTAGATCAGCATTGCTTTGCTCAGCAATTGCAGCTAGTACATTTGGCGAGGGGCCATAGGGGCTTTCATTGGTATTAAGCTTTAGCAGGCGCGCCAATTGCGGCTGTTCGCCTGGCACATAAGGGGTTAAGGTATGAACAACAGGACTCCAAAAGTGACTCATGGGTTTAGGGTGGTGTTAGGGGGTAGTGTTAAGGGATAGTGCTGAGCAGTTGAGAATGATATTATGAGTCTTCAATTAATACTTCGCCTTTCGGCGCACTGAAGCATGCGGCAAGCCGACGTTACACGTAACACCTCAGAAACAAAAATCCACATTGTGCTCAATCTGGACGGCACTGGGCAGGCTAAATTAGCCTCAGGCGTGCCATTTCTTGATCATATGCTCGATCAAATCGCTCGCCATGGCATGATTGATCTGCAAGTGGTAGCTAAAGGCGATACCCATATTGACGATCACCATACGGTAGAAGATGTTGGCATTGCTTTGGGCCAAGCGATTGCAAAAGCAGTGGGCGATAAAACCGGTATTAGCCGTTATGGCTCTGCTTACGTTCCCTTGGATGAAACCTTGTCACGGGTTGTGATCGATTTTTCAGGTCGTCCTGGCCTCGAATTTAATGTGCCGTTTACGCGTGCTCGCGTGGGCGATTTTGATGTCGATTTAAGCATAGAATTTTTCCGGGGTTTTGTTAATCATGCTGGAGTAACTTTGCATATTGATAATTTGCGCGGTGTGAATGCGCACCATCAAATTGAAACGGTTTTTAAGGCTTTTGGCCGAGCATTACGCATGGCGATCGCAATCGATCCACGTGCGCCCAGTCTTGTTCCGTCCACCAAAGGAAGTCTGTAATTATTTTCAAACCCCTTGAGAATAGTAAGAGCTGAATCGCAAGAACTGAATCGCAAGATGTTTCCTTTAAAACTAAAAAAAGAAAGCTGCTTTGGCACAACATATTGCCATCGTTGATTACGGCATGGGAAACTTGCGCTCGGTTTATCAGGCGCTTAAGCAAGTGGCCCCTAAGACCGAAGTTTTAATCGCGCGCACGCCTGCCGAAATCCAGCAGGCCCAACGGGTAGTTCTGCCTGGGCAAGGAGCAATGCCCGATTGCATGAAGCATTTGCGGGTCTCTGGTTTGCTTGAGGCAGTATTAACTGCCGCCAAAACTAAACCCCTATTAGGCATTTGTGTGGGCGAACAAATGCTCTTTGACAGTAGCGCTGAATCATCTACAGCAACAGCTACTCCGTGTTTAGGATTAATTTCTGGCACGGTCGAGCGTTTTGCTTTGGCCGGTCGGTTGCAGGCCGATGGTGCTGAATTTAAAGTCCCCCATATGGGTTGGAATCAAGTGCGGCAAGATAAGCCCCACTTTCTTTGGACTGGCATACCCGACCTTAGCAATTTTTATTTTGTCCATAGCTTTTATGCGGTGCCTATCCGCCCTGAAGATACTGTTGGGTCAACCGAATATGGCGCATGGTTTACGTCTGCCGTGGCGCGCGATAATATTTTCGCGACCCAATTTCACCCAGAAAAAAGTGCAGAATACGGTTTAATGCTATATCGTAATTTTGTCGCTTGGCAACCTTAGATTAACCACCTAAATTAATTTTATGTTACTAATACCTGCAATTGATATAAAAGATGGGCATTGTGTGCGCTTAGAGCAAGGTGATATGCAGCGCGCCACAGTTTTTTCTGAAGACCCTGCAGCCATGGCAAAACACTGGGTTGCTAAAGGTGCACGGCGCTTACATTTGGTCGATTTAAACGGCGCTTTTGCTGGTAAGCCTAAAAATGAATTAGCGATCAAAGCCATCTTAAAAGCAGTGGGCGACGAGATACCGGTTCAACTCGGCGGCGGTATTCGCGATCTAGAAACCATAGAGCGTCTCTTAGATGATGGGATTAAAACCATCATTATTGGCACGGCAGCAGTTAAAAACCCAGGATTTTTACAAGATGCGTGCACGGCATTTAGTGGTCACATTATGGTTGGTATCGATGCGCGTGAGGGTAAGGTTGCCACCGACGGCTGGAGTAAGCTCACCGGTCATGAGGTAATTGATCTAGGCAAGAAATTTGAAGACTATGGCGTTGAAGCCATCATTTATACCGATATTGGGCGTGATGGCATGTTACAAGGCATCAATCTTGAGGCTACCTTAAAGCTTGCGCAAGCTGTGCGTATTCCCGTAATTGCCAGTGGTGGTTTATCTAGCAATGCCGATATCGATGCCTTGTGCGCTATTGAAAATGAAGGTGTGATGGGCGTAATTGCTGGACGTTCAATTTATTCTGGTGATTTAGATTTAACCGCGGCACAAAAGTATGCTGACCTGTTGACAGAAAAATTGCGGCCTACTCAGCCGTGATCTCGGCAGATGATCAAACTGAATAGCAATCAAAGCATGAAGCCAAGTCATGATGTTCTCTAGCGATGCTAACTAAGCGCATTATTCCTTGCTTGGATGTCACTGCAGGTAGGGTGGTGAAAGGCGTTAATTTCGTTGGCTTACGTGATGCTGGTGATCCACTCGAAATTGCCCAGCGCTATAACGATCAAGGGGCAGATGAAATCACCTTTTTGGATATTACCGCAAGCTCTGATGGGCGTGATTTGTTATTGCCAATCATTGAGGCGGTGGCAGCAAAAATATTTATTCCACTGACAGTGGGTGGTGGCGTGCGTACCGTGCAAGATGTGCGGCGCTTATTAAATGCAGGCGCCGATAAAGTTAGCATGAATTCATCGGCAGTTAATCGCCCTGAGTTGGTTTCCGAGGCTGCAGCCTATTACGGTTCACAATGTATCGTAGTTGCCATTGATGCCAAACAAACAGCCCCTAGCCGCTGGGAGGTGTTTACTCATGGTGGCCGTACCCCAACCGGAATTGATGTCTTAGCTTGGGCAACTGAAGCAAGTCAGCGTGGCGCTGGTGAAATTTTACTCACCAGTATGAATCGTGATGGTACTCAAGACGGCTTTGATTTGGAATTAACGGCAGCAGTTTGTCAGGCAGTGCCTATTCCAGTAATTGCATCTGGTGGGGTAGGTAATTTACAGCACTTAGTTGATGGCATTACTAAAGGACATGCTGACGCTGTGCTAGCTGCAAGTATTTTTCATTACGGCGATTTCACGGTTAAAGAAGCAAAAGAATATATGGCTAGTAAGGGCATTGCAGTAAGGCAATAAGGAAATACGTCAAAATACAGTTTATGACTTCATTTACACCCACACCGACTTTGCAAAGCGGCCCTTGGCTTGATCAAATTCAATGGAATGAGCAGGGCCTTGTGCCGGTTATCGCTCAAGAAGTTGGCTCAGGAGACGTCTTAATGATGGCTTGGATGAATCGCGAGGCTTTACTGGCTACTATGCGTTTGGGACAAGCGGTGTATTGGTCGCGCTCACGCAAATTGCTGTGGCATAAGGGGGCAGAATCGGGGCATACCCAAACTATTCAGGCTATTGGCCTAGATTGCGATGGCGATACCCTTTTGCTGCAGGTTATTCAAAAAGGTCGTATTGCCTGCCATACGGGAGCCCACAGTTGTTTTTTCCAAGACTGGGATCCCACCAGCGCTAACTGGCATAAGGTCAACATAAAATTAGCCAATGACTCCAATAAGTAAAAAAAATTCGACCCATTTGAATCCAGATGCCGTCTTAGCCCATTTGGCTGATGTCGTAGAGCAGCGTCGTTTTGCATTGCAAAATGGAACCACTGACCAGAGTACATCGTATATTGCCGCGCTTTTCACCAAGGGCGACGATGCAATTTTGAAAAAAATTGGCGAAGAGGCAACTGAAACTGTCATGGCAGCAAAAGATTCGCGGCAGGCTAATTTAGATTCTGCCAAGCAGGCCCTATTAATTGGGGAAATGGCAGACTTATGGTTTCATTGCCTGGTTTTGCTGGCGCAATTTAATTTGCGTCCAGAAGACGTTTTAGCCGAGCTTACGCGCCGTGAAGGGGTTTCAGGAATAGCTGAAAAAGCCGGTCGAAAAGCCGTATGAGCGCCTTAAGCCATGATCCTGATTGTCTATTTTGTAAAATTGTGAAGGGTCTTATCCCCGCCAAAATAATCTATGAGGATGAAGAAATGCTGGCCTTTCATGACATTAAGCCAGCCGCTCCAGTACATTTTTTAATTATTCCCAAAAAACATTTGCCAATGTTAGCGTCAGCAACTAACAGCGATATGCCATTGCTAGGTAGAATGATGATATTGGCACCACGGCTTGCTTTAGAACAAGGCTGCCGGCCGGGTCATGATGGTGGCTTTCGTTTAATGGTCAATAATGGCGCAGATGGCGGGCAAGAAGTCTATCACTTACATTTGCATGTCATGGGTGGTGAGCGGCCCTGGAAAAAGTAAGCAAGCTGATTTGATTTAAGGAGAAAGAAATGGGTTCATTTAGCATTTGGCACTGGTTAATTGTGTTGGTTATTGTGATGCTGGTCTTTGGCACTAAAAAATTACGTAATATTGGTACAGATTTAGGCGGTGCGGTGAAAGGCTTTAAAGATGGGATGAAAACCAGCGAAGAAGCTAAAACCGAACAAATTCCACAGCAGGCTGCCAATACTGCAAATACCGCAGAAAAAACAGTCGACGTACAAGCCAAAGATCTGAATAAATAGTGTGATGATCGCCTGTAAATGATTGATTTAGGAGTTTCAAAGCTAGCTCTAATTGCAGTGGTGGCTTTAGTGGTAATTGGCCCAGAGCGCCTGCCTAAAGTAGCCCGCATGGTGGGTAATTTATTTGGCCGGGCGCAGCGTTATATGGCCGAGGTACGCAGCGAAGTTAATCGGCAAATTGAGTTAGATGAATTTAAAAAGTTACGCGAAGAAAGTACTGCGGCGATTAAGGATGTAGAAAATAGCTTGAGCTCTACCTTTAACGAAGCCAGTAGCCACTTAAGCGATCAAGCCGATAGCTATGATTATTCCACTAGCACCAATACATTTCCAGTTGGCTTACAAATCGATGAAAACAAAGTATTTCGCGATAGCTTACGCCAAGGTCGCGCCAGTTGGCGGGTACGTCAAGCAGCAAGACCGCTTTGGTATAAGCACACTGCAGGTGTACGTTTGCGAGTGCAGTCGGGAGCAGCCCGCATGAAACGTTTTCGTCATGTTGCCTCGTAATTATTCCAAGGCTAATCGATGACTGAGCCAAATATGCAAGACCTCCCGCAAGATAGTCAAACCAAAACCGACAATGCGTTACCAGCTAGCGAGGGCTTGCAAGAAACATTTATTTCACACTTAGTTGAGTTACGCGATCGGATTATTAAGGCGGCTCTTGCCATCATCGTTATTTTTATGAGTTTGGTATATTGGGCTCCAGAAATTTTCCATTTATTTGCGCAGCCCTTACTCACTGCTTTACCGAGCGGCGGAAAAATGATCGTGACTGACATTACAGGCTCTTTTTTTGTGCCAATGAAAGTCACCATGTTGGTCGCATTTGTCATTGCTTTACCAATGGTGATATACCAATTGTGGGCTTTTATTGCGCCTGGGCTATATATTCACGAACGGCGTTTAATTGTGCCTTTGGTAGTTAGCAGTTATTCCTTATTTATTATTGGTATGTCGTTTGCATACTTTTTAGTATTCCCCACCGTCTTTAAATTCATGGCGCACTACAACGCACCGCTAGGCGCTGAAATGCTTACTGATATTGATAAATATTTAAGTTTTGCCATGACCACCTTCTTGGCTTTTGGCATTACCTTTGAAGTACCTGTAGTGGTAGTGGTATTGGTGCGCATGGGCGTTGTTCCCTTGGCTAAGCTACGAGAAATCCGCCCTTATGTGATTGTGGGCGCATTTGTGATTGCTGCCGTGGTCACCCCCCCCGATATTTTGTCGCAATTATTATTAGCGGTGCCTATGTGTTTGCTGTATGAGCTTGGCCTCTTTATTGCCCGTTTCTATGAAAAGGATAAGCAGGCTGCTAATCTTGATGAAGCCAAGGGTGAGGCAACTAATGGCGCTACTACGCCTTCATAAAGTTGTGTGAATTAAATGTGATTTTGCGTACCCTAACTTTTACTCGCCGATTTTCTGATAGCAAGGTTGCGTCCAAAAGTTTGGGTTAACCAAATACATAAGCGCTCAAAGCGATAACGCCGTTGACGTAAATTACCTTCGCCTGCGGCTAAAAATTCGTCATCATTTGGTTCGCGAATGATAGCTAACTGCTCAGCTGCTTTATTAGCAGCAAATAAACAGCGGCGCTGCGGGGTAGTTTCAATTTGCGTTAAGCGCGGCAAAATTTTAGGCAATTCACGGCGCACGTCAACCACCACACAATGCTCAAGTTGCAGTTGCTCAATTTCTGCAAGTAATAATTCTGCTTTACTAAAGTTAAATTGATTGGCAATCACAATACGGTGGCACATCAATACCCATGCTGCAGATAATTGATGATCGCTATGATGGGCTAAGGCAAGCTCTGCATATTGGGCTAATTCAAACCAAGCATTTTGTGCTGGATTTGGGCAGCTAACTAAAATTTTCATTAGCAGAGCGCGTGCTTCTACAATACCCTGTTGATGAGCTTGCCACGCCCAATAAGAGGCTTGTAGGCCAGTAATTTTTTCATTGAGTTTGTCACGCTTGCGCCATAAGGTTGCAGCTTTACGAAATTGGGCCCTTGCATGCCCAAGGTCGGCAGCACGATCAAAACATTGGTCGCTCTCGTTGGCGCTATAACCTGAAAATTGTGGTCGTCTATAAATTTCACCCAGTACATACCACGCTTGCGGATCACCATCTTTACCAGCCAGCTCAAGCCAATGCACGGCTTTTTTAAGAGGAGCGTTTGACTTACCTGCGCCACTATTTTTTCCCACAGGTATTTTGGCTTGGGCTAAGCGCAAACCGAGAGTAAGTTTAGCGGCTGTAAGCCCCAATTCTGCTGCTTGTAATAGCGCCGACTCATCTTGATCTTCCTGCCAATTGGCCCATAGCGAAGTAAGTAACTCATTTTTCGGCTGCAATTGGATTAATAAGTCTTTTGCCTTGGCGGCCAAAAAATTTTCTTCAGTAGCAAGGGTTTGTAAATAGTCCTTGCACAGGGTTTGAAGATTTATTAAGTCTTGGTCAGCAGTCGTTGCATGCATAGCTAGCCAAGTAGTTAATTGATTTTGCAAATCGAGTTGTTTGGGGTTAAGTAATAAATTTGCCAATTGCCAGCGTGCCTCGCGGACACCATCATGGGCAAGTTCCCAAAAACGATCCCAAGCAAACTTAAATGAGGGCGATCCAACAGTAGTTGCAAGTGGAATTTGCACCAATTGAGAAAAAAGACTGCCGAGCACCTCTTCGCTAGAGTAGGCAAGGGCAACTTGCGACGAATTTTGGTGTAAAGCGACAAAATAGGCCTTTTCAAGCCAAACCAAAGCGTTATTAGGCTGGATTGGAGTATTAAACTGACCTTCAAGATAAATTGAAGCTAATTCTTGTTGCGCAAAAACATCACCCTGACGTGCAGAACGGAGTATTTTAAGGAATTCGCGACTTGCCATCTGACAATTTTGGCATCTAAATACCCTTAATACCCCAAAAAAAGGGGTCTGTTGTCGAGATACAACAAAGAAAACCAAAAAACTCCCTTTCCACAAGCAAAAAGCGGGGCTATCTGCCCCCAAGCTAAGCCCTCAGTGGTAAAAGATTGATACTTCATCAGTCCCGACTTAATGGGCGCATTCTTACTTTATGGAGATTTACGAATGAAAAAATCGCTATTTGCACTTGCCGCTCTCGGCGCTTTTGCTGGTGCTGCTTCTGCCCAGTCAAGCGTGACCGTGTACGGTGTTGTTGACGTTGGTTACCTTAATCAAAAGGCTACTGGCGCAG
>CAJASX010000011.1 GCA_903944725.1 uncultured beta proteobacterium | reverse complement strand
TGGCCGTCATGAGTCATCTGAGTGAAATTGATCTATTAGGCCCTTCTCGACCTAAGTAGACTCTCGTAGATATCGGCCTTTGTTATGGAAGCAGTCACTCAACGCTAATTTGACTAATTTATAGGCTGCAGAGCGATATTCGATTTCTTGTATTTTTCAATCAAATGGCGAGCGCCAATTAAGAGCAAGTGGATAACTACGATGCCCAAATAAAGTTCGCCTAAGGCTTCATGTGAATTTTCCATAACTTTTCTTGTTAACTTGCCTCCAATTTCTTCATAAGCGGCAATCCCAGCAAGAATCATTGGTGGAACGAGGGCATACATTGAGAGGATGATTAAGCCCATCAGCGCCCCATACCATCGTTGCCACTTTAGTAGCCTTTTTATTTCTAAATTTTTGATATCAAAATAAATTGATTTTCCTAGAGTAGCCCTTCTCCAAATGGCTACAAGGGATATGCTATTAGGAAATAGTCCGAGAACAATTCTGATGAGAAAAATAATTCCAAAGCCATAACCGCAATAGACATGAATAATTCGATAGGCCTCACTGTCTGAAGTAAGGTATGCAATCAGAAATGTTAAGGCTCCTGATGTGTGGAGTAATTGCTTTAATATTTTCATTATATTTTTTTACTTTGGTATTCGAACTTCGTCATCGTCAAAATTGCCCTGTTCGGCATTTTTGTGGCAGGCATTGCAATTTGAAGGGCTCTTAATGGCTGGCGATAAAAACTCCCTAGAACTAATTTTTCTATGCTTCTTTTCAAACCAGCCTGACTTTGTAATTCTGTTATCGGGCGGCGCCTCTTTGACTCGCTTATAGGTGCCAGCATTACTGTTAAGCCAAGAAGCAATTTGCATCATTTCCTGCTGACTTATTGAAGCATCTGTGCCATAGTGCTTTTGCAGCCCATTCATGATTTCTGTCCAAGATTCTTTGGGCAGTAATGCAGGGGCATAGGACATATGACAACTGGCGCATTCTTGCTTATAGATTAGCGGGACATTAACTGGCATCAAATTCTTGCTACCAGCATTGACAGTTTGAGCAGCCATTCCAATTATTAGGTAAATCAGTGCGGTAAATAGAGGCACCGTAATTAAGTGTTTCATTGGTAGTCCTTTATTTTTTAAAACTTATTAGGTAAGCCAAAACATCTGCTTTTTCTTGGGGCTGGCACTCACGACCTAAAACATCGTTGCAATTTCTCCGAAACCATTTATCGCTTTTGGCTTGGTCTATGAATGCATCGGGATTGGATGAGGGAGCAAGAGGGTCAATTGGCTTATTGGTAGAGGTATGCTTACCCTGATTGGTCGGTGGGTTTCCGTGGCATGATGAGCATGACCATTCTTTTCCATGCGTAGAAGTAAAGAAAACCTTTCCTTTTTCACTATTGCCTGAGGAGCCAGCCTTATCTGACCAATACTGCATTTGTTTGACTGCAGTCGTATCGCCTGCATTGGCTATGCCAAATGTAGTCATCAAAATTAAGGCAATAAGTAGGTTGTTATTAGTCCTCATCCCAATCCTTTTAATATTCATGGGGTGAGTATGAAATAACCCTGCTTTATGGAACCTGAAGGGCTTATTCATCTGCCGTTCAGAATTGCCGCCCTACAATATCAATATGAGTTCTATTTCTCGGTCATTAGTTCTAGCCCTATGTTTTTTGTTTGCCATCCCTGCCATGGCAGGGGATGACCACGATAAGGCTAGGAAGGCATTAGAAAGTGGGCAGGTTCTACCACTTCAACAAATTCTTCAAAAAATATCAAAAGACTATCCCGCTCAAGTTATCGAAGTTGAATTAGAGCGAAAGAGTAATGGCTGGATATATGAAATCAAGCAACTTAGTGCAGATGGCTCTATTTCCAAGTTGGAAGTGGACGCTAAAACTGGAATTGTTCTCAAGCAGAAATCAAAAAAATAATACTTATGCGGATATTAGTAGTCGAGGATGAGCCAACACTTTGCGAGCAGTTATCTACTGCGCTTCGTGAGCAGGGGTATGCCGTTGATGTTGCAAGCAATGGTGAAGATGCTTTACATTTGGGTTTAGAAGAGTCTTTTGATGCCGCAATCTTAGATTTGGGTTTACCAAAGTTGGATGGCGCTTCTGTATTGAAAGGTTGGCGAACTGCTGGCAAGAAGCTGCCTGTGATTATTTTGACTGCTAGGGATAACTGGAGCGATAAGGTATCTGGAATTGATGCTGGTGCTGACGACTACCTAACAAAGCCGTTTCATATGGAGGAATTGCTTGCAAGGCTGCGAAGTGTTATCAGGCGGTCTACTGGTCATTCAACTTCGATCTTATCTGTTAATGGTTTATCACTCGATACCCGAAGCGGAAAAGTAACCATTGAGGGTAAGCAAATTAGCCTAACGAGTCATGAATTTCGATTGCTTTCTTATTTGATGCATCACCCAAATGAGGTTGTTGATAAGGCGACCTTGGGGGAGCATATATATCCATATAACGAAGACCCCGACTCCAACACCATTGAAGTCTTTATTGGGCGACTCAGAAAAAAAATACCCGATGGGGTTATTGAGACAGTTAGAGGTCTTGGGTATCGACTAAATCATGATTCTTAATTCTATTCGCTTAAGAATTACAGTTGCTTCACTGGCGGCTATAGCCATTGCCATCTTTGCGGCAAATATTCTGATTGCCAATTTATTCAAAGAACATGCAGTAAAACAATTTGAATCCACGATGCGGGTTCAGTTGAATCAGATTGCAAGCCTAGTTGCGGTTGACCAAAAGTCTGGGCGGATTGCATTGACTTCCCAGCCTAGCGAGCCAAGATGGTCTGCACCGCTATCAGGGTATTACTGGCAAATCAATCTTCCTGATGGTCAACTTCTCAGGTCTCGTTCGCTGTGGGACTCAACACTGAATGTAAGTCAGAAAGAAACTGCGGGCGCAAGTAACTTTTATTACATTAATGACTTAAGTAATCAGCATTTACTGGCGTTGACAAAAAGTCTGTCAATCGATGGTGCTTCAATAAAATTTTTACTTACTGTTGCATCCGATACCAAGGATTTAGATGATTCAATTCTAGCCTTTCAATCAAGCATTCAAGGGTATTTGTTAATTTTGGCAATTGTGCTTTTGGCAATTTTATTTTTACAAATTACCTTTGGGCTTTCACCCTTGGGGGCGCTGAAAAAGGCATTACATAAATTTCATATTGGTGAAGCCGATAAGGTCAATGGAGTTTTTCCAGTGGAATTTAACCCATTGGTTGTCGAATTGAATGCTGTCATTGAGAAGAATTCAGCTATCGTAACAAGAGCCAAAACACAGGCTGGTAACTTGGCTCATGCGATGAAAACACCAATTGCCGTAATTTCAAATGCGCTCGAAGATAAAAATATCAGCGATGAATCTTTCAAAGCATTAGTGCAAGAGCAAATTAGTAATGCAAAAGAGCAGATTGATTGGAATCTTGCAAAGGCAAGGGCGGCAACTGCTTCAAAGAACCCAAGGTTAAAAACCCCAGTTGTGCCGGTAATTGAATCAATTGTGGCTGTGATGCATAAGGTCTATGCCGAAAAAGACTTAAGGATAGAAGTTCAAAATCCTACTGCCTCTTCATCAATATTTAATGGAGAAGAGCATGACCTTCAGGAAATTGTAGGAAATCTTTTAGACAATGCTTGTAAGTGGGCAAAAACTAGGGTGGATATTTCCACAGCCTCATATAGGGATGGACTACAGATTGTTGTTGAGGATGATGGCTTCGGAGTGAATCCCGCAGATTACGGCAAAGTGCTAAGAAGAGGGTTTAGGGTCGATGAATTGACTCAAGGGTCTGGGCTTGGATTGGCGATAGTTGACGATTTGGTATCCATATATGACGGTAGCATCGAATTGGGTCAGTCTAGCCTTGGCGGTCTGAGGGTGCAGGTTCGACTCGGGTAGCCGCACTATTTGGCATTGT
Source organism: uncultured beta proteobacterium (assembly GCA_903944725.1). GTDB lineage: Bacteria > Pseudomonadota > Gammaproteobacteria > Burkholderiales > Burkholderiaceae > Polynucleobacter > Polynucleobacter hahnii. The sequence continues at coordinate 1,075 of CAJASX010000011.1, read as the reverse complement.
CGTTCACTATCTTGCCAATTGACTTACTAAAACCCTAAGGTCTATACGACCACTATTGGCTGATAGCAGCCCCTAAGAGCACAATCATTCAATATCCCCAAAAAGTGTGTAGTAATCGCCTACACGCTTTCGAGCCTGCCCAGCACGATTCGAACGTGCGATCTCGGCCTTAGAAGAATTCGTGGTTGTTGGAAAGTTTAATAAATTCAGTGATTTACGCGCATAAATCGGGACTGTGCAATAAACTGTGCAATGCGGTTTGGGGTCTTTGGGCGATCTGAATTATTTACTGTCGGTTAAACCGACTCTAAATCGTCGGGGCTGCGTAAGACTGTTTCTGATCAAAAAGCAGTCCATCACCCTACTTGCTAATGGCTTGCTCAATCCAACCCATAGCGGGCATTGGCGGAGACTACTTCCGATCAATCAACTTTAGCAAGCCCCTTTTCTAGTTTAAATTTCTCAATTTTTTACTTAACCACTGCAGTTACCATGATCTCAATTAGACACTCCGGCCTGGCAAGTTTTGCTTCAACCGTCGCCCTAGTTGGGGTTGCGCTTGGAACGACCCATTCATCCCAGATTTCATTCATGCCACTAAAATTACAGTCACCAATTTGACCAACAAATCCATTACACACTTCATTGCACACCCTATTTTGACGCTTGTAAACTATTGAATTAATTAAGATTTTAGGTGGAACAATATTCTTTTAATCCGTTGGTCGCGAGTTCGAATATCGCCCGACCCACCATATAGAATAAGGCTTTGCGTGTTGATTTGCATCCAAAACTGATCCAATTAGCGCCCTAATTTGCATCCAATTTCAGTCCAGTATCTGTTTAATATACTCCGCTAGTAAAAGATAACCTGATCACATTGGTGGATTAAAGTTAGATTCAATTGGCGGATCAGGATTAGATGCAGATTAACACTAATGTATTTGAAACTAGTCAAAAGGCAATCAAGCATGCGGTACAGGTTGCACAGACAAATCTGAACAATACAACAGAAACAACAATAAAAAATATCAATGCAACAACAAAAGTTACTTCAAAGAAATGAACTTTATTG
>CAJASX010000010.1 GCA_903944725.1 uncultured beta proteobacterium | reverse complement strand
CCGCAACCAAATCCGGTAATTTTCTTGAATGTCACTATCCATCATTTCAGCAATTTCAGCTTCGCTAATTTCAGCACGTGGATTTTGCGTTAAACGCTGATGCAGGAGCTTTTCTGCGGCACATGATTCGGATACTAAATTCAGTTCATCCCGCAGTAAATAAGAGCGCAAAAAATCATCGCTTACCAATAATTGATTATCTGGGCTAATTTGCAAGGTTTGATAGGCGCAATTAGGCCAGTAATTGATCTTCGCGTTCACTTCAATTGGTTTCTAACTGAAAATACTAAGCATAAAGCATGACCTGCCAACCTGTTAGTAGCAGGGTCATGCATGATGAGGTGTGTGGCTATTTCTTGGCGGGTGCGGCTGGCGCTGCAGGGGGTGCTGCAGGGGGTGCTGCTGCTGTAACCGCTGTAGGCGGCACAAAAGGTGGAACTTCAGCACAAGCTGCGGGAGCTGGCGTACCAGCAACTTTGAATCGATTGGCTAGGGTATTTTGAATCATACATAATTTATAGCCATTAACTTTGTCGCCATAGGCTGTTTTTGCTTTGGCTAAATCGGCCGTCGCTTGTTGCTCTGGCGTTAAAGGAGGAAGCATGGCCCACACAGCGCTGGCACTGAAAGCACAAATAACGAATGCAATGATTTTTTTCATAGCTCAACCTTTATTTAAATCGTTGTACCAAATTTCATGATGCTCTTTTGCCCAAGTAGCATCAACATAACCTGTTTTCATCCCATCGATTGATCCTTGCATACCGATGGTGCCAATATAGATGTGGCCAAATGCCATAGCCGTCATCAGCAATGCAGAAGTGCTATGAATAATGTCGGCAATTTGCATTGTGCCGCGCCAATATTCAATGGCGATAAACGGCACAATCATATCTAAGACCCAGCCCGAGGCCGATACGGTGAGCCCGAGAATAACCATTCCAAACCAAAACCAGATTTTTTCACCAAAATTAAAAAAGCCAGCAGGAATGTGTTTCCCAGTGAAGATACCACCAAACGATGTAAACCAAGCCATATCACCTTTTTCGGGGATATTTTTGCGCACAAACAGGAAAAAGAAAATGACGATACTGAGGGTAAACAAAGGGCCAGAAAAGTTATGAATATTTTTACACACTAATAAAAATAATCCATAGGTCACGCCACCCATGAGAGGCATCACAAAATATTTACCATACAGAATCATTAACCCAGTAAACGCTAAACCCACAAAACTAAACGCCATGGTCCAATGAATAATGCGATCAAGCACACTAAAGCGCTTAATTTTGCGACCTGACATAGGTTCATGCAGCTTAATTGAGCCCTTCAGAATAAACATCGCCAAGACTGCAGCTAATGCTAATGCGAGTAACCAAGCGCCATAAACGGTAATGACGCCGTTACGAATTAAGCGCCACTGCTGGCCCGATTTCTGAATTAAAACACCCGCTTGTTTGTCGGGGATGCTGACATAATTAACCGCATCACTATTGGCGGTACGCCATATCGGCGCATTGCTGCCAGGTTGATTTTGGTTTGCTTTACGCTCTGCCTCAATCGTCGCATTTGGCGCGCGGCCCACATCCATAATATTGGCTGACTCAACTTTAGGCAATGCGGCGGGCGCAGGAGCAGCCGCAGGCGCTGCAGGCTGAGCCAAGCTAACTCCAGCAAATAGAGTAAGGCAAAAACCTGCCGGAATAAGCCAGGAACGGAAAGAAGCGCTTACGGTTTGATTCATGCAAATTCCCTCACGGCATTGATCATTACTTAATACGGCTGTATTCAGTTTGATTTTGATTGCGCTTATTTATTTCTTGCGTCCAACTGACCTGGTTACCAGGGGTCCAACCCTTTGCCATAAAGCCATCGTTAGCGCCCATATAAGGAGCCACATCAGGTCGCTTCGATGCTTTGAATCCCTGCTCTTCATCTTTACAGGCACTGAGTAAGCCGAGTGCAAGTGAGACCAATAAGATCGCTTTTAGAGTTGCTTTCATGACTTACCTCCTTTTGGTCCGGGTGGGGCTTTACTTGGTGCAGGAGGTGCTTCACCAGGTTTACCGTAGGCGGTGGTCCAGCCAAACACATTAGCGCCTGCATTCTTGCCATTGGTTTGACGTTTAACTACCCTAGCCCGGTAAATATCAGCAATGACATCACCATCGCCGCCAATTAAAGCCTTAGTGGCGCAAAGTTCAGCGCAGAGCGGCAGCTTGCCTTCAGCCAAGCGATTGCGACCATATTTCTCAAATTCTGCGACGCTACCATTGGCTTCTGGGCCGCCACTGCAAAAAGTGCACTTATCCATTTTGCCGCGCAAACCAAATAAACCCGAGGTTGGAAATTGGGGCGCGCCAAAGGGGCAAGCGTAAGAACAATAGCCACAACCGATACAAATATCTTTATCGTGTAGCACCACACCCTCATCGGTGCGATAAAAACAATCGACTGGGCAAACTGCCATGCAAGGCGCATCAGAACAATGCATACAGGCAACTGAAATAGATTTTTCAGCGCCAATCACGCCATCATTAATTGTCACTACCCGACGGCGGTTAACGCCCCAAGGTACTTCGTTTTCATTTTTACAGGCGGTAACACACCCGTTGCATTCAATGCACCGTTCTGCGTCACAAATAAACTTCATTCTTGCCATGAGATTCTCCTGAATTTAGCTCGTTAATTTAGGTGCTTAGGCAAATTTTTCAATTTGGCACATGGT
>CAJASX010000009.1 GCA_903944725.1 uncultured beta proteobacterium | reverse complement strand
CGGTAAGCCTTGAAAAAATTTCTTATCTACCACTGTTGTATTGATATTAAAACGGGCTAAACGGAGTGCTGCACCTGCGCAATAAATAAAAGCGGCTAACCAACCCCACTTACCCAAATCTTTTAAGACCCACTCGTATGCTACTAAAGCAGGAGCAACGCCAAACGAAACCATATCGGATAAAGAATCATACTGCTCACCAAAAGCACTTTGAGTATTGGTCATTCGAGCTACTCTGCCATCCATTCCATCTAACACCAGTGCAGCAAAAATTGCTATTGCAGCAGTTTCAAAATGATGATTCATGCCATTCACAATTGCAAAGAAGCCACAAAATAAATTTGCAGTTGTAAACGCATTAGGTAATAAATAAATTCCCTTGCTACGTAAGCGGGGCTTCACTTCGCTTTCTTGTTCAACTTCAAAGTCGGGATGATTGTCAGCCCCAAGATGAGCCTCGGTCTCCCAGTCATCGGCTGAGCGCCCTAAAGTGCGATTACGCTTTAAACGACTACGCTCCTGGCGCAGGCGCCGACGAAATAGCATCACGGATCTAAGCCCGGTAAACGAGCCAGAGCAGTTTTGGTGGCAAACACAATATCGCCCACGCTAACTAGCGGCTCTGCAGTTAATGGCAAGTACACGTCTACTCGTGAACCAAAACGAATAAAGCCATAACGCTCACCTCGTTTAACACGATCGCCAACATGTACATAACATAAAATGCGTCTTGCAATGAGGCCAGCGACTTGTACTAAGGTAATAATTTGCCCATTAGCTTCGATCACTACTGCATTACGTTCATTTTCTGTTGAAGCTTTATCAAGATCGGCATTCACAAATAAGCCAGGAAAATATTGGATACTGCGAACATGCCCAGTAACCGCAATTCGGTTCGAATGCACATTAAAAACATTCATAAAAACACTCATTTTTAAGGCTTCGCGACCAGCGTATGGGTCATTACACACTTCAACAGCCACAATACGACCATCGGCTGGCGATACCACTAAATCACGACCTAAAGGTGCAATTCGTTGCGGATCACGAAAAAATTGCAAGACAAAAAAGAAGATAACCCACAACGGCCAAGACCACAATAAACCCCCAAAATGCTGAACGATCAAAATTACAATCGCCAGACCAATTAAATAAGGCCAGCCTTCTTTAGCAATAATGGGATGGGGATACATCATAAAAAGTTGCGTAATGCCATTTAGTTTTTTGCTTTATCGACTAATTTATTTTTAGCAATCCACGGCATCATTGCGCGCAACTTGGCACCTACTTCTTCAATCTGATGTTCTTCAGTGAGGCGACGACGAGAAATTAAAGTGGGGGCGCCCGCTCTATTTTCTAAGATAAAGCTCTTTGCATACTCACCAGTTTGAATATCTTTTAGACACTGACGCATGACATTTTTAGTTTCTTCAGTGACAATACGCGGACCAGAGACATACTCACCATACTCAGCATTATTTGAAATCGAGTAATTCATATTGGCAATACCGCCTTCATAAATTAAATCAACAATTAGTTTTAATTCATGCAAGCATTCAAAGTAGGCCATTTCAGGCGCATAGCCTGCTTCTACTAGGGTTTCAAAACCGGCTTTAATTAATTCAACGGTGCCACCGCACAAGACTGCTTGCTCACCAAATAAGTCAGTCTCAGTTTCTTCGCGAAAATTGGTTTCAATAATGCCTGCACGTCCACCGCCATTGGCAGTAGCATAAGAGAGCGCAACATCACGCGCATGACCCGATTTATCTTGATATACCGCAATCAGATGAGGCACACCACCGCCTTGGGTATAGGTATTGCGCACTGTATGGCCCGGTGCTTTAGGGGCAATCATGATCACATCTAAGTCAGCGCGTGGCACTACTTGGCCATAATGCACGTTAAATCCATGGGCAAATGCTAAGGCAGCACCTTGCTTAATGTTGTTATGTACTTCGGCTTTATACACTGCACCAATATCTTCATCGGGCAATAACATCATTACAACATCAGCATCTTTAACTGCCTCGGCAACCTCTTTAACAGCTAAGCCTGCTTGCTCAGCTTTTTTCCATGAAGCGCCATTTTTACGTAAGCCAACCGTAACATTAATGCCAGAATCTTTTAAATTTAAGGCATGCGCATGACCCTGTGAACCATAACCAATGATGGTCACATTTTTTCCTTTAATTAGGGATAGATCTGCGTCTTTGTCGTAAAAAACTCTCATGCTGTTTCCTTCTTGTTAATATAATTTATAGCGAATACGGGGATAGCAACTGCGAAATTAGACCACCAATTACACTTTAAGAATGCGTTCTCCACGCCCAATGCCAGTAGTGCCAGAGCGCACTGTCTCAAGAATAGAAACCCGATCAATCGAATCAATAAAGGCATCAAGTTTCGTGTTATCGCCAGTGAGCTCAATGGTGTAGCATTTATCCGTCACATCAATAATGCGCCCGCGAAAAATATCCGCCGTACGCTTTAGCTCTTCCCGTTCTTTGCCAACTGCACGCACTTTAATCATCATTAATTCACGTTCAATATGCTGGCCTTCAGTCAAATCGAATACCTTAACAACTTCAACCAAACGGTTCAAGTGCTTAGTAATTTGCTCAATGATGTCATCCGAGCCAATTGTCACGATAGTCATGCGTGATAGCGAAGGATCTTCAGTTGGCGCAACACTGAGGGTTTCAATATTGTAACCACGCGCCGAAAATAAACCCACTACGCGTGACAAAGCGCCGGGTTCATTCTCAAGTAAAACTGAAATAATATGGCGCATTAAAGCTCCTCGCTACCCAACAGCATCTCAGTAATGCCTTTGCCCGATTGCACCATTGGCCAAACGTTTTCCTCTGGATCAGTCTGAAAATCCATAAAGACCGTGCGATCTTTTAAACGAATCGCTTCTTTTAAGGCTGGCTCAACATCGGCTTTCTTTTCAATCAGCATGCCAACGTGACCAAAGGCTTCAGCCAACTTCACAAAGTCTGGCAAAGAATCCATGTATGAGCTGGAATAGCGGCGATTGTAGGTGAGCTCTTGCCACTGCCGCACCATGCCTAAATAGCGATTATTTAAAGAAACAATTTTAACTGGCGTGTTGTATTGCTTGCAAGTCGACAATTCTTGGATACACATTTGAATGGAGCCCTCACCTGTAATAGTGAAAACATCTTTATCGGGAAAGGCTTTTTTGATACCCATTGCGTAAGGCAAGCCAACCCCCATGGTGCCCAATCCTCCAGAATTAATCCAACGGCGCGGTTGATCAAATTTATAAAATTGCGCAGCCCACATTTGATGCTGACCAACATCAGAACAAATAAAAGCATCACCACCAGTGAGTTCAAATAATTTTTCAACTACATACTGTGGTTTCACAATTTGCGAGTCACGGTCGTACTTGAGGCAATCTTTCTTGCGCCACTCATTAATTTGTTGCCACCAAGCAGCTAACTTAGCCTCATTTTTCAATGGGCCAGTCGCCTGCAGTTGCGCGGTCATCTCAAGCAACACATCTTTGAGATCGCCCACAATAGGAACATCAACCTTAACGCGTTTTGAAATAACCGAAGGATCAATATCGATATGAATAATTTTGCGCGGATGACTAGCAAAATGCTCTGGATTGCCAATGACGCGATCATCAAAACGCGCACCAATTGCAATTAAGACATCACTGTGTTGCATGGCCATATTGGCTTCATAGGTACCATGCATGCCCAACATGCCCAAAAACTGTGGGCTAGTGCCAGGAAATCCGCCCAAACCCATCAGCGTATTGGTAACGGGAAAACCTAATAAATCAGCAAAAACTTTTAACTCAGGTGCAGCGTTGCCCAAAATAATGCCGCCACCGGTATAAATATAAGGGCGCTCAGCTTGTTGCAGCAAAGCCACTGCTTTACGAATTTGACCGCTATGACCCTTCAATACTGGGTTGTACGAGCGCATGCTTAATTCAGCAGGATAGTGAAATGGTGCTTTTGCCGCCGAAATGTCTTTCGGAATATCAACCAAAACTGGACCAGGACGCCCTGTTTGAGCAATATGAAATGCTTTTTTCAAGGTTAAAGCTAAATCCTTAATATCCTTGACTAAAAAATTATGCTTAACGATTGGGCGCGTAATACCAACAGTATCGGCTTCTTGAAACGCATCTTCACCAATTGCGTAGGTAGGCACATTGCCAGAAATAATTACCATTGGAATTGAATCGGTATACGCGGTAGCAATACCAGTAACGGCATTGGTTACACCAGGGCCCGAAGTAACTAGGGCAACGCCAACTTTGCCCGTCGCGCGCGCATAACCATCGGCAGCATGCACCGCTGCTTGTTCATGGCGCACCAAAATGTGTTCAAACTTATCTTGTTTAAAGATTTCATCATAAATAAACAGGACTGCACCACCGGGATAACCCCAAACATACTCTACGCCCTCAGCATGCAAAGCATGAACGAGCATTTCGGCGCCAATCATTTCGGGGCCAGTATTTTGAGAAACGGTAGGGGTTTTAGCCTTAGAGGCCAAGAATTCTGCGCTGCTGGTATTCATTTCATTTCCTTTGCAATTTTCGGCAAAAAATTGTTTAGTCAGCCCTTTCCTAGACTTTTGGACTTGGTTCGGGCGGCGCTGCTGCTTAAAATTAAAGCAAAAATAAAAGCCACTTCTTGAATGGTTTTTACGTATTGAGCCTTATATTGTAAAGCAATACCCTAGAATGGTGGTGAAAACCCTTATTTAACCGTAAATTCACCCTTTTATATCTAGCCATCATGGCCACCCCTCAAGAGTTATCGCACTTCCTTAGTGCCATTGAAAAACGCGCTTTTAAGCAGGCGGTATATGCCGTGCGTGACGATGATGCGGCTCTAGATATTGTTCAAGATGCCATGATTAAGCTAGCTGAAAAATACGGTGACCGACCAGCTGCAGAGCTCCCGCTAATCTTTACCCGTATTTTGCAAAACCGCATACATGATTGGTTTCGACGCCAAAAGGTACGAAATACTTGGGTTACCTTGTTTTCGGCCTTAGGGAAAAAAAATCCTGAAAATGATGATTATGACCCTCTAGAGCACTTAATGGCACCAGATGACAGTAGTTTTCATCAAGATGGTGCACAACATTTACAGCAAATTCAGCTTATCGCTATCCTTGAAGCAGAAATATCAAAATTACCAAGTCGTCAACAAGAAGCCTTCCTAATGCGTTATTGGGAGGAGTTCAGCATTACTGATACCGCCCTTGCAATGGGATGCAGCGAGGGTAGCGTAAAAACTCACTGCTCCCGTGCCACCCAAGCATTAGCAAAGGCATTAAAAGCCAAAGGAATTTCGTTGTGAACCGCCCCACCAACTCTATTAACCCAGCCCATTCTTTGCAGTCAAGCCAAGAACCTTTAGGCCTAACTGTTACACCCGCAGAAACGCAATTTGCGTTGGCTGCAGTTGCCCTATTACATCAAGGTACTCTAACGCTTTCCCCCAAAATTAGTGATCGCCTTTATGCGGCTCGTTTACAAGCCCTGCGCGCCCAAAAATCAAATGGTTTGCTGAGCTGGCAACGTTGGTTTGCCCATTCGGCTGTTCGTCAATCGGCCAGCCAGTTAAGCGGTAAAAATCGTAGCCAATTTAGTGACCATACCGAGCATGGTCCTTGGTTCAATAGCTTTATATGGCTTGTTGCCTGCGTGGTAGTTATTTTTAGCCTAATGGCAATTACCGATTGGCAACAAGAGTCGCGCTTACAAGATCTTGCAATGCTTGATACGGCCATCCTCACCGATGATGTGCCGCCTAACGCTTATGCCGATAGCGGCTTTTTAGCCTTTTTAAAAGCGGCTAGTCGCGATAGCGGTGCCGATATTAATACCGATAGCCTCGAGCCTGCTACAGCCACTAAAACTGCATCTCCCTCGTAAGTATCTGCAAAGTTATGTTTAATTTGCGCTGCGTCAGCCTAATGTATAAACTCTGCTTTTTGTTTAGCATTAGCTTAGTTTTAGCTCAACCTGCCATGCAGGTAAAAGCGCAAACCGCTACAAGTCAAGAGACACCGGCTTCAACTGCATCATCAACAACGGTACCAGCAGCGCCACCACTCATTAACCCAACCGCGCCACTAACCGCATCGCCAAGCGCTCATGGCAAAGCAAGCACCAAGCCGCCTGCTGATAAAAAATCTATTGCTAATTGGGTCAACCTAAACCCTGCCCAACAACAAATTCTGGCGCCTTTAGAGGGCGACTGGAGCTCAATGGCCATTGAAAGTCGCCAAAAATGGGTCAAGCTGGCAAATATCTATCCCAAAATAGCTGCTACCGAACAAGAGCGCTTGCAAACCAGAATGCTAGAGTGGTCTAAGTTATCGCAAAAGGATCGACGCTTGGCTCGCGAAAATTATTTAAGCAGCCTCAAGTTTCCCAATGATAAAAAAAATGAGGCATGGCAAGCTTATCAACAACTGACTGATGAAGAAAAGCAAAAACTCGCAGCCCGTGAAAATAGTCAAAAAAAGCCAAGTACTGCTACCTCACCTAGCTTGCAAACTTATCCTGCTAGCAAATAAACTCTGCCATGAAACTTGCAGAGCCAAATCAATTACCCGCACCTGGTTTTTGGCGTCGGGTCGCTTGTAATTTATACGAGCAACTGGTTTTATTAGGGGTGTTGGCATTAACATTTTTATTGCCTAATTTAGCCCTCGGCATGCTCTTTGGTCATTCGTTGCCGAGTTGGCTCACTTTTTTCTATTTGTATTTTGTACTAGGCATTTATTTTGTTTGGTACTGGACACGGACTGGCCAAACCCTAGCTATGCAAACTTGGCAAATTCAATTACTTTCCAGTACTGGTCAAATCCTTTCTAGACGACGGGCAATTACACGTTATATTTATGGCTCGCTATGGTTGTTACCATGTATTGCCTTACAAGGAATTTTTCATTTTCAACAATGGCAAATTATCGAACTATTATTTGTCATGGCGCTATTCTTTTCACCGTTGAGCATTTATTTTGATCGGCGCTCTCATTTAAATCGGCAAAGTTGGCCAGATCGCTTTGCGCAAACGCAATTAGTGCAATTACCTCGCCAAGCCCGCAAAATTAACTAAACATGCAAGCTATTTACATAGCCTCTCTTAAGCAATTTACTGCAGTAGTGGCTTGAATTTTCCGATAGAACCGATAACCAGCTAGGGCGCAAGCCCCTAAGCCCATTAATACACCCAAGGCTATGGGCTGAAAGAAGGCATAAAACTCCACTTCCATGACATAGCGCCCTAAAGCCCAGGCAGCAGCCGAAGCTGCTAAGCCACCCAATAAACCTGCTAGCCCTCCAATGACGGCGAGCTCAAGTGCAGCAATCTGCGCCAGCAAACTACGTGATGTACCTAAGGCCTTTAACAAGGCCGCATCACGAAAGCGCTCTTCTTGGGTGGCGGCAATTGCGGCAAATAACACCAAGATAGCTGCCATAATGGCAAATAAAAAAAGAATGCTGAGGGCCGAAGTTAAACGCTCAATGACATCTTGAATTTGCTTTAACGATAAACCCACATCAACTACGGTTAAATTAGGATATTTTTGACTTAACTGTAAATCAAGTGTTGGTTGCGCAGGCGGCTGATAAAAAGAAGTAATCCAAGACTGGGGTAAGTTTTGTAAGGCCTGTGGCGGCATCAGCACAAAGAAATTAACGCGCATCGAGCTCCAATCTAATTTCCGCAATGACGTAATCTTGGCAGAAATAATTTGGCCAGCAATTTCAAAACTTAAAATATCACCTAGTTTTAAGCCAAGGGTTTTAGCAATTCCGCTTTCAATTGATATTTGTGGAGTATCTGCTTCAAACCATTTACCAGCAATTACACGATTTCCGCTTGGCAAGATATCGGTATAAGAAAGATTAAATTCGCGATCAACTAAACGCTTAGCATTTTCATCTTTAAAATCACTAGGCATTATTGATTTAGCATTGATATCAATTAAACGACCACGAATCATTGGATAAAGCGTCGGGCTATTGATACCCGCTAATTTTAAATCGTCAGCAACAGCGAAGCGCTGCTCATTTTGAATGTTAATCACAAAGCGATTGGGAGAATTTGCAGGCACCGAACCCTGCCAAGCAGGTAATAAATCTTGTCGTAAAACTATAATTAACAGCATCGCCATCAAAGCTACTGCTAAAGAGCAAATTTGCATAACTGTAAAACTACTGCGCCGAGTTAATGCGGCTAAAGCAAAACGTAAGGCAAAAGCAAAATTACCCAGAGCAGTAAATTGCTTACTATTACTCCATTTTTTTAGGCCACGCAAGATTAACCAGATCAGCCCCATAAATAATAAAATAGCGCCGCCAAAACTTAAGCATACCCACCCCGCTAATTTCCAATCACGGGCAGCCCAAAAAATCATTGCTAAACAAGTTGTAATACTTATCAGAATCGACCACCGAGCTGCGCTTGGTATGGCACCCAATTCTCGACGAATTAAGCGAATCGGCGAGACTGCTGTAAGTGTTAGCAAGGGATAAGCCGCAAAACCAAACAACAATAGCACCGCCCATAAAACACTCCATACTACTGGCCAAATCGATGGTGCGGGCAAGCTTGCTAAAAGCAAATTACCCAAAAACCATACCAAGCCTTCTTGTACTAGCCAAGCTAAACCTGCGCCAATTAAGCAGGCTCCACAAACTAAATAAAACAGCAGGTGTAATTGGCGCCAGATTAAATCTCGCTGGGTCGCCCCAAAGCATTTTAAGATGGCACACGTATCGGCCTGCCTTAATACATAACGACGTGCTGCTAAGGCAATTGCTACCGCTGCAATTAAGGCAGTTAGCAAAGCCATTAGGGTAAGAAAGTGCTCGGCTCGCTCTAAAGTTTTGCGCATGGTTGGTTGCGCACTCTCTAAATTTTCTACTTGAATACCGCGCAGCCCGTTTGTAGTAATTTGTTGGCGTAACCAATTTTCATAAGCTTGTATAGCTGCATCACTTCCAGCAAATAAGCCTCGATACGTTACCCTACTTCCCAGCCCTATTAAGCCCGTAGAATTTAAATCAGTTAAAGCCATCATGACCCGTGGTGCAAAATTCATAAAACCAGCGCCTCGATCTAATTCGCGAATCAAGACCCCGCTAATGAGAAATTGCCGCTCACCTAACCTAAGCCGATCTCCCACTTGCACGTTTAAGGCAATCGCAGCTGCAGGGTCAAGCCACACACTACCTACCGCTGGCCCACCGATTAATTTAGTAGGGCTTTCTACCAACTGTAAATTGCCACGCAATGGATAGGTTTCACTTACTGCTTTTAAAGAAACTAGTTT
>CAJASX010000008.1 GCA_903944725.1 uncultured beta proteobacterium | reverse complement strand
GTCAAGGTTTATGACAACCTAAAGATTGTCTCAGCCACATTTTCTAATTTAGCTGACGCTGCAAATGCGAGAAACGAATTAGCAACTAAGCTTACGGGTGCTACAGTAAGCTTGCCAGTTATTTTTGACGTGCCTAAATTAAATTAAACAATATTATCTACATTCCACCTGTAGGATTTATAGTAGGGCGTCGATTAAAGCTTAAAAAACGCTATTTTTTTTGCCCGAGGTAAGCGTTTTAAAGCTATTTCTGCTTTTGAGGCGCTAGACCGGTCGATATGAGGTTGGCTAGCTAGCAATATAACGGGTCTACGGGATCGGGTATACCGAGCCCCCAGCCCTAAATTATGTGCCTCTAATCGCTGTTCAAGCCGATTCGTAATGCCGGCATAGTAAGTCTCATCGCTACACTCTAAGAGGTAGACAAACCAAGAAAAATGGGTAGTTTTAGGCATATTTCAGCTTGCAATTAGGCAATTTGCCCTTATATTCTCATATGATATTAATTTTTGTAGCTTTTAGGTAAATCATGAGAATCGATAAATTAACTAGTAAATTTCAAGAGGCGCTCAATGAGGCGCAAAGCCTTGCTTTGTCTAAAGACCATCAATATATTGAGCCAGCGCATTTGCTTATGGCCATGTTGCGCGAGCGAGATGGCGCAGCGCGGAGCTTATTAACCCGTGCTGGAGTCAATGTTGCAGGTTTAGAAAAAGCAACTCAAAAAATTATAGATGGTTTTCCTGAGGTGCAGGGAACCAATGGTGAAATTCAGGTAGGCCGTGATTTATCGGGCTGGCTTAATCTCACTGAAAAAGAGGCTAATAAGCGCGGTGATCAATTTATTGCGGGCGAACTTTTTTTATTGGTGATTGCTGACGATAAGGGTGAATTAGGCAAAGCTGCTCGCGAAAATGGTTTAACTCGTAAAGCCCTAGAAGCAGCAATTGATGTGGTCCGAGGAGGAGAGTCTGTGAATAGTGCCGATGCTGAAGGTCAACGTGAAGCCTTAAAAAAATATACTTTAGATTTAACTGAGCGCGCTCGCCTTGGCAAACTCGACCCAGTAATTGGGCGCGATGATGAGATTCGTCGCACGATTCAAATTTTGCAGCGCCGAGGTAAAAATAACCCAGTCTTAATTGGTGAGCCAGGTGTTGGCAAGACCGCTATTGTTGAGGGTTTGGCACAGCGTATTGTCAATGGTGAAGTGCCTGAAACTTTAAAAAATAAACGCGTATTAGTTTTAGACATGGCTTTGTTATTAGCTGGCGCTAAATATCGGGGTGAATTTGAAGAACGTTTAAAGGCTGTGCTAAATGATGTTGCCAAGGATGAAGGTAATACCATTATCTTCATCGACGAAATTCATACGATGGTTGGCGCAGGCAAGGCTGACGGAGCAATGGACGCAGGCAATATGCTCAAGCCAGCATTAGCACGAGGTGAATTGCATTGTATTGGTGCAACTACTCTTGATGAATATCGAAAGTACATTGAGAAAGATGCTGCATTAGAGCGTCGCTTCCAAAAAGTGATGGTCGATGAGCCAAGTGTTGAGGCAACGATTGCAATTTTGCGCGGTTTACAAGAGCGTTATGAATTGCATCATGGTATTGAAATTACTGATCCAGCCATTGTTGCTGCAGCCGAGTTGTCGCATCGTTATATTACCGATCGTTTTTTGCCTGATAAGGCTATCGATCTAATCGATGAGGCAGGCTCGCGCATTCGTATGGAAATCGACTCTAAACCTGAGGTTATGGATAAATTAGAGCGTCGCTTAATTCAGCTCAAAATTGAACGTGAAGCAGTAAAAAAAGAAAAAGATGAGGCATCAAAAAAACGCTTAGATTTGATTGAAGAGGAAATCAAGCGTTTGGGCGCTGAATATGCCGATTTAGAAGAAATTTGGAAAGCGGAAAAGGGCGCAGTATTAGGCGCTGCCACTTTAAAAGAGGAAATTGAAAAGACTAAAGCTGAAATTACTAAATTACAGCGTGAAGGTAAATTAGAGCAAGTGGCTGAGTTGCAGTATGGCAAATTACCCGAGTTAGAACAAAAGCTAAAGTCTGCAGCAGCAGCAGAGGCTAAAGGTAATAAAGATGGCGTAGTTAAAAATAAACTGTTACGTACTCAGGTTGGCGCCGAAGAAATTGCTGAAGTTGTATCGCGAGCCACTGGTATTCCAGTATCTAAAATGATGCAAGGTGAGCGCGATAAATTATTAAAAATGGAAGAGCTTTTACATAAGCGCGTGGTAGGTCAGGAAGAGGCAATTCGGGCTGTCTCCGATGCCATTCGTCGTTCACGTGCTGGTTTATCAGAAGAGAATAGACCTTATGGGTCATTCTTATTTTTAGGTCCAACGGGCGTAGGTAAAACTGAGCTCTGTAAAGCGCTTGCTGGGTTTTTGTTTGATAGTGAAGATCATTTAATTCGAATTGATATGAGCGAGTTCATGGAAAAACATAGCGTGGCCCGTTTAATTGGTGCGCCTCCTGGCTATGTTGGTTACGAAGAAGGCGGCTATCTTACTGAGCAAGTAAGGCGCAAACCCTATAGTGTGATTTTGTTTGATGAGATCGAAAAGGCACACCCTGATGTATTTAACGTGCTATTACAGGTATTAGATGATGGCCGTTTAACTGATGGGCAAGGCAGAACAGTTGACTTTAAAAATACCGTGATTGTGATGACGAGTAATATTGGCTCGCATTTAATTCAATCGATGGCAAGCGAAGGCAAGAAACAGGCAGTCATCAAAGAAGCCGTCTTCGGTGAATTAAAAAATCATTTTCGTCCTGAGTTTCTTAATCGAATTGACGAAATAGTCGTGTTCCATGGGCTTGATAAAAAGAATATTGCTTCCATTGCAAAGATTCTCTTGAAAAACTTAGCTGATCGCTTGGCAAAGGTGGATATGCAGCTTGAGGTGAGTGAAGCTGCCTTAGATAAGATTGCCGAAGTAGGCTTTGATCCAGTCTTTGGTGCGCGACCATTAAAGCGGGCAATTCAGCAATATATTGAGAACCCAGTTTCAAAAATGATTCTGGAAGGCACTTTTGGCCCTAAGGATGTAGTGCCGGTAGATGTAGATAAAAAGGGAGAATTTAGCTTTACACGGCAAGTACATTAAGTCTGGCGGAGCCATTTCACAATGTGGAATGGCTTTTCCCTGGCTAAAATGGGTTTCTTGAATCCTTCAAAAACCTATTTCAAGCGTTGAATTATCATTTCATATGGTGAATTAATATCTGTAAGTAATTGATAATATTAGCTTAATTATTTTTAATTTCTATCGTTATTTTCCTTGCTACTTGCCTTGTAATCTCTAAACTCTTATATAAGACATAAGACTGATTTTATATACCTTAGGGAGAGCATGATGAGTACACGCAAAGAAGAGGCAGCAGCAATTCAAAAAGATTGGGATACCAACCCACGCTGGCAGGGCATTAAGCGCGGCTATACCGCCGATGATGTAGTGCGTTTACGTGGCTCACTCAAAATTGAGCACACTCTTGCAAAGACTGGCGCGGAGAAATTATGGAATCTAGTAAATAACGAAGCTTATGTCAGCACCTTAGGCGCTTTAACTGGTGGACAAGCCATGCAACAAGTGAAGGCTGGCATTAAAGCCATTTATTTATCTGGTTGGCAAGTAGCAGCTGATAATAATTCGTATGCAGCCATGTATCCAGATCAATCTTTATACCCAGTTGATTCGGTCCCTAAAGTTGTTGAGCGTATTAATAACACCTTTGAGCGTGCTGATCAAATTCAGTGGTCAAAGGGAATTAATCGTGGCGATCCTGGTTATATTGATTACTATGCGCCGATCGTTGCAGACGCAGAGGCTGGTTTTGGTGGTGTATTAAATGCATATGAATTAAGCAAGGCTTTAATTAAGAGTGGCGCAGCTGCAGTGCATTTTGAAGATCAATTATCTTCAGTAAAGAAGTGTGGTCACTTGGGCGGCAAAGTATTATTGCCCACCCAAGAATCAATACAAAAACTGATTTCAGCTCGTTTGGCAGCTGATGTGATGGGTACCCCCACAATTATTTTGGCCCGCACTGATGCCGAAGCAGCCGACTTAATTACTTCAGACTACGATGAAAATGATATGCCCTTCCTGACTGGAGAGCGTACGCCTGAAGGCTTTTATAAAACTCGTAAAGGCTTGGATCAGGCAATTTCACGTGGTTTGGCTTATGCTGCCTACGCCGATATGGTGTGGTGTGAAACTGGCACGCCTGATTTAGATTTTGCCCGTAAGTTTGCAGAAGCGGTACGTGCTAAATTCCCAGGAAAAATGTTGGCTTATAACTGCTCACCTTCATTTAATTGGAAAAAGAATTTAGATGATGCAACGATTGCGAAGTTTCAGCGTGAGTTAGGTGCGATGGGCTATAAGTACCAATTTATTACCTTGGCTGGTATTCATTCGATGTGGTACAACATGTTCGACTTAGCACAAGATTACGCTACGCGCGGCATGACAGCTTATGTAGAAAAAGTACAAGAACCTGAATTTGCTGCACGTGAGCGTGGTTATACCTTCGTCTCACATCAGCAAGAAGTTGGCACAGGTTATTTTGATGATGTAACGACTGTCATTCAGGGTGGAAAGTCCTCGGTAACCGCTTTAACTGGATCAACCGAAGAAGAGCAATTCCACTAATTTAAGTTTTCTCAGGTAAGCGCTAATACTGCAAAAGCGCCTGCAGGTGTTGTGATGGCGCTCAAGAAACCTTATAAGGGTGACTTGAGCGCCTTTTTCAATTACATTCTTAGGTATGGCTAATTGTGGATTGTGCGAAGACGAGGGCGGCATCATCATCTGGAGTGGTGATGATTGTCGCGTAGTACAGGTGGCAGACCCTGACTTGCCTGGTTCATGTCGCGTGATTTGGAATCGCCATGTCGCAGAAATGACCGAGCTGAGTTACTCTGAACGTGAAATTTTTATGACAATCGTATTTGCAGTTGAAGAAGCAATTCGCCATGTGATGCAGCCCACTAAGGTCAATTTAGCTTCATTAGGTAATCAAGTGCCACATTTGCATTGGCATATTATTCCGCGTTATGAGGATGATCCATTTTTCCCTGAATCGATTTGGTCACAACGTAAGCGGGGTGAAAAAAATACCCAACTGCTTAGTCGGCAACAATTAGCTTTAAAGCTACCCCAAAGTATTCGCGAGACAATTGCTGATTTATATTAGCCCTATTATTTATAAATGTAATTTATAAGCATAATTGTTTAGCAATCACCTTGGCAAATTCCAGTGCATGAGGATTGTCGCCATGGATACACAAGGTGTCTGCTTGCAAATGAATAATGGTGCCATCGACTGTTTGCACGCTACCTTTATAGGCCATAGCGATAGCCTGTGCCAGGGCTTCGGCTTCATCTGTAAGGACTGCTCGAGGATTACTACGAGGGACCAATAAGCCATTGGCCAAATAACGTCGGTCGGCAAAGACTTCTTGCCACAAAGGCACTTTAAATTCTGCGGCGGCCTGTACAAAACAACTTGATGCTAGACCATATAAGATGAGATCGTCACCAAGATCGTGGACTGCTCTAGCAATGCCGCGCGCCAATTCAAGGTCTTTAGCTGCTTGAGTATATAAAGCCCCGTGAGGCTTAACGTGATGTAACTGGGTGCCAGCAGCTAGCGCAAATGCCTGTAAAGCGCCAGCTTGGTACATTACAAAATCGTATGCGTCATCAGCTGTAATGGCCATTTCTCGTCGCCCAAAACCATTTAGGTCTGGTAAACCCGGGTGAGCACCAATGTGGACATTTTTTGCCACCGCTGCAGCAACTAAGTTACGCATCCTACGGGCATCACCAGCATGCCAGCCACAAGCAATATTGGTCGAGCTAATATAGTCGAGCAAGGCTAGATCATGGCCCATATTCCATACACCATAGCCTTCACCCATATCACTATTAAGATCAATCTGTCGGTTCATTATGTTTACCTCCAAGAGCTATTTGAATTGCAGCTATCGTTGTTTGTAGTTCATTATCAGCTTGTAAGTTTATTGCATCTGCTTCCTCTAGCGTAACGGGGTTCAAACGAATCTGCTGCCCAGGCTTTAACTGAGCCAATTTGGTTTGAGCGCTGCGAATCACTTCGGCTAGGCGCGGATAACCGCCTGTCGTTTGGTGCTCAGCCATCATGATGATGGGCTCGCCAGAAGCGGGTAGTTGCACTGTGCCGAGCATCATGCCTTGCGATGCAATTTCCGGAAAAGGGCTTTTTAAAACAAAGTGACCTAGTAGCCGCATGCCCATGCGATTGCTTTGCGGAGAAATAGTCCAAATCGTTTGCCAGAAAAGCGCTTGCTCTTTTTTATTTAATTGCTGAAGATGCAAGCCTGGTAGGGCGTCAATTAATTCAATTTTATGATTAGCTAAATAAGGGGAGTTAATTGACCATTTAGGATATCGCCTGTTGTGTGGTAACTTATATAACGCTTCCAAAACAGGTTCAATCGTTGTATTTGTAAGCTTACTTAGCGCTAAGCCGCTACCTTTTTGCAGGCGTTTTGTGCCAATATCAGCGCTTAAGTAGGACCCCTTTCGGCCAAGAATTGTTGGGGTATCGATACCACCACGAATCGCTAAGATCAGGCGATAGCCAAATTGAATTTCAGCAAACTCGACACTTGAGCCTGCCGCAACCCAAACCGGACGGTTACCAGGTGTTAGTTGTTCATTAATTTTTACTGTACAGATACCGCCAACCCAAGCGATGAGTGCTTCCGTATGAAAAATAATACGCGGCCCAATTGAAGTAATTTCAAGTGCTGAAGTATCGGCACTATTTCCTACTAAGGCATTCGCCAAATGCAGAGCAGCTTGATCAGCAGCGCCACCAGGACTTACTGCATAATGCATGAGGCCATAGCGTGGCAAATCTTGAATGCAAGTAAGCGTACCTGCATAAATAATTTCAAGATCGGGCTTTAGTTGTTGATTAGGTGTGGCTGCCAAATTTTCAGTAGGAGCAGCTCCATTCGCTGCTGCAATTACCTTTAACTCAGCAAAGCTAATTTCTTTAATCTGTACTTGATCGCCAGGCATGAAAAGGCCAGGGGGCTTACGGTTCACATCAAATAAGCGGTCAGGGCACTGGCCAATTAAATTCCAACCACCAGGGGTTGACTGAGGATAGATCGCAGTTTGTAAGCCGGCGATAGCTACAGACCCAGCTGGTACTTGAGCGCGCGGTGATTTTAAGCGTGGTAATTTAAGCCGTGGATTTAAGCCACTGCAATAAGCAAAGCCGGGCATAAAACCCACAATATCAACTGTAAAAACTGAGTGCTTATGTAGGTCAATCAACTCGCGGGTAGATAATTTACATTGCGCTGCGCTAGTCTCAAGATCGGGCGCAACTTGAGCGTCATAACAAATATGCATTAAATGAACTTGCTGCTTAGTCTGTGGTGGATTTTCAAGCGATGGTAAAAAATCTTGCTGTAAGCGATCGATAGCGATTTTGGCAAGCTCACGTACTTTAGCAGGAGTGCGCTGCTTAAAGTTTAAGCGGATGAGGAGACTATCAATGCCGGGGGTAATATCTAAGGCCCATTCAGGATAATTTGCAAAAAGCAAATGGGTAAGCACATGCACTGTTTTAATTGGCGAGTGGGTTTTTGAGCAATCGATTAAAAGACAACTGTCACCCAAATTTTGAGAGCTGATTATTGCATCAGCTTTAGCTAATTGATTATTTTTCACAATCATAATTTTCTAAATTATGGCACTAAAAAATAAGTTGACAATAGCGCTATTTAATTTCTTTTTGCATTACGTGATCGGGTAACCAAGTAACTAATTCGGGCCAGATTGTAATTAAAGCCACCGCAACCACCATCATCATAAAAAAAGGAAATGAAACTTTGGCAATATAGTTACTATCTTTACCAGTCATACTTTGCAAGACAAATAGATTAAAACCAACCGGAGGAGTTACCTCGGCAATTTCTACTAAAAGTACAATAAAAATACCAAACCAGACCAAATCAAAACCGGCTAGTTGCACCATCGGCAATACTGTAACCGTGGTTAGGGCAATCATCGAGATGCCATCAAGCGCGGTACCTAACAAAATATAAATAACAGTTAGTACTGCAATTAATGCCCAGGGACTTAAGTGTAGACTAGCAACCCATTCTGCTAGACCACGAGGGATGCCGGTATAGCTCATGACGATCGATAAAAATGAGGTTGCGCCCAGTACAAACATAATCATTGCAGTTAAGCGCGTTGCCGATAGCAAACTATCCCAAAAATTTTTCCAAGTTAAGCTTTTACCAATTGCTGCCAAAAGCAGTGAGCCTACTACCCCATATGCAGCAGCTTCAGTGGCCGTTGCGTAGCCCATTAACATCACCCAAGTAATAAAAATAATTAGCGTTGTACAAGGTAAAAGCTGGCCTATTGAATGGATGCGTTGTCGCAAAGAATATTTTTCAGCTTTTGGAGTTTTAGTAGGATTAAGTAAAGCCCAAACGATAATGTAGCCAGAAAATAACAACATTAAGATTACTGCAGGAATAAAGCCTGCTAAAAAGATACGAATGATGGATTGATCAGCTGCGACAGCATAGACCACCATGATGATTGAAGGTGGAATTAAAATACCGAGCGTACCTGCACACGATAGTGAGCCTAAGGTAATTTTGGGGTCATAACCACGTTTGGTTAACTCGGGTAATGCTGATTTAGCAATCGTTGCACAAGTTGCTGCCGATGAACCAGATACCGAGCCGAAAATGCCGCATCCCAAAATATTGACATGCATGAGTCTGCCAGGTAGCCAATTAAGCCAGGGCGCTAAGCCAGTAAACATTTGCTCTGAGAGCTTGGTACGAAATAAAATTTCACCCATCCAAACAAATAAGGGCAGGGCGGCAAGTGTATAGGAGGAGCTGGAATTCCACCAAGCATTGGCCAAATTAATCATCGTGTCTTTGTTGGAGAAAAGCCCTAGGCCAATCCATGCGGTAATAGCTACCCCTGCGGGAATCCAAATACCCATCATTAGCAAAATCGTCATGAGCACAAGTAGGATGAGGGCAATCGTGACGATACTCACAAGGTTTCTCCAAAATCACCCGCTGCTAAACGCTCTTCTTGAATCGCTTGATAACGTGGTTTCTGACGTCGCAGAACACGGATTAACTCATCAATTACTGCAAGCGTAAAAATGAGACAACCAATTGCTACAAAAATTTGTGGAATCCATAACGGCACTACAATTTGACCTGGTGATACATCACCAAAATCCCAACTTTGATAAGTAAATAAAGCAAATGCACTAAGTGCAAAGAGGCAAAATCCTAATAAGAAGAGTAGCGAGATCCACTCCATGCGCCAACGCCAAAGAGGGTTAAGGCGATTAAGGATAATTTCGACGCGCACAATACCGCCATGCTGAAAGGTTTGCGCTAGGATGAGAAAGGCCGAGGCTGCACAGAGCCAAGCAATGAGATCGTCGGCGCCACGCAAATTAATGCCGAATTCGCGTGATAGTGACATCGCTATCATTAGGATACACACCATTAAAATACACAAAGCCGCCAAGATGGCGGCTTTGTTAATAATTACATCAAGTAAGCGACCCAATTTAGTTCGTCTAGACTCCGTCATACTAAATTGGGTTCGCTAAGTAAATTATTTTTTAAAGGCAGTAATAATTTGTTGCCCTTCTTCACCTGCTGACCTAATCCATTCAGCCACCATAATACGACCGACACGATCTAAATCATTTTTAAGTGCAGGAGATGGGGGTCCAACAATCATGCCATTTTTAGCCAAGGTTTCTTTGTCGCTCTTGTTCTTTTTTTCTGAAACTTCCCAGCCACGTTTTTGTGCCTCAGCACTTAATTTAACCAGAATTGCTTGAGTGGGTTTATCTAAAGAGTCAAAATCTTTTTGATTGACCATTAAGATATTGTTGGGTAGCCATGCATCAATCTCATAGTAGTACTTCAAGCTTTCCCAGACCTTAATATCAACTCCAGTTGAGCCAGAAGTCATCATGGCATTTACGGTACCCGTTGCTAAAGCTTGGGCTAAGTCTGCAACTTGCACAGTAATGGGCTGTGCGCCTACTAATTCAGCGATCTTAGAGGTAGCGGGGTTATAAGCGCGCCATTTTAGGCCTTTAAGATCAGTACCAGAAGTGATGGGGTTTTTAGAGTACAGACCTTGAGGCGGCCAAGGTACAGCATATAAAACCTTGATGCCTTGTTTTTGCAAGGCCTTTTCAATAGGCCCTTTTGATAGAGCCCAAAGTTTGGCAGCTTCTTTATAGCTAGTGGCTAAAAATGGAATTGAGTCAACGCCAAAAATCGGATTTTCATTAGCCAAAGAAGAAACTAGCAATTCACCCATTTGAGCTTGACCAGTCTGTACTGCACGCTTGATGCCATTGGCAGGAAAGAGTGAGCCGTTAGGATGCACCACAATTTTTAGTTTGCCATTAGTCGCTTTTTCAATATCAGCTGCTAAAGCTTGTAAATTTTGGGTATGGAAATTACTCACAGGATAAGCACTAGCTAAATCCCATTTAGTTTGCGCTTGGGCTAAACCCAAGGCGCTGGCAAACATGAATGCCAGGCTTGCTTTAAAAATAAAGTGCAACGATTTCATGATGTTGTTCTCCTCTGCCGGCATCTCGATTGAGCCGTGATCCAAAATAGTAACATCTTCACCGCGCCAGCTTATTAAATTTAATGCACCAAATTAGGGTTAGCGAGAATTTTTTTAAAGTAGGCGCTGTAAGGCCAATGAATATGCTTGGGTATCAGGGTTTTTACCAAGGCGTTGGGCTTCCCACATCACTTGGCCAAGGCACTCCATAATTTGGTGTTGAGCTTCGTGTTCTGAGCCTAATTTTTGTGCCAAGCGTTGTTGAATTAAGCGAATACCGGGCGGCTGGTCAATGGAGATTTGCTCACTAATCGATAAATGCATCGAGAGGTGTAAGAAAGGGTTGGTAACACCTCCTTCAGGCGTGTAGTCTTGTTGGATGGCCTCTTCAGTATTAATCAAAAGGGGATGGTATTCGGGGTGTTGTTCAATCCATTTCGCAGCTAATGTTTCCAACGGCGTCAAGATTTGGCTTTGAGTCTGCTTTTGCCAAGTCTCACAGAAAAAGCGTCTAACTTCTTCTCGGCTAGGATTAAAGAGCGCCACGTATTTTTCCTTGACTGGTTTTGTGGGTAAATTGACAAAGGGGCTCGACTAAGCAATGGGCACAAGCGGGCTTGCGGGCTTTGCAAATATAGCGACCATGCAAAATTAGCCAATGATGAGCATCAAGTAAAAATTCTTTTGGTACTCGTTTTAATAACTGCTGCTCAACTGCAAGCACATCTTTACCGGGCGCCAAACCAGTGCGGTTTGCAACTCGAAATATATGGGTATCAACTGCAATAGTAGGCTCACCAAATGCGGTATTCAAAATAACATTTGCCGTTTTTCTGCCTACTCCTGGCAAAGCTTCAAGCTCTGCGCGGGTCCGTGGTACTTCGCCAGCGTGCCGTTCAAGCAGTAGTTGGCACATGACTTGCAAATGCTTTCCTTTCATACGAAATAAACCAATGTGTTGAATATACGGGCGCACGCCTACCTCACCCAATGCCAAAATTGCCTGTGGGTTGTTGGCTACTTTAAATAATTGACGAGTACCTTTATTGACTGAAATATCGGTGGCTTGAGCTGATAACATTACTGCTACCAAGAGTTCAAAAGGCGAACTATATTCCAGCTCAGTTTCGGGATGAGAGTTATTGGTTTGTAATTGCCGAAAGAAGGTTTCGCGCTGCGCTAAATTCATCATTTTAAATTAGCAGCAATTTTTTGTTGTTGTGCACGTGCTATAGCAGCAGCAATAATGGTGCGTTTGCGTTCAATTTCCTTGAGATCTTCAGTAGAGTGTGCCTTGCTTAGATCTAATTCAGCTAATTTTGCTTGCGCCTTTAATGTGAGTCGCGCTTGATTATCATTTTGCTCCCGCAGTAAACGTGCCTCTCTTTGCTGGTAGCGGGTTCGCGCTAGATCTGCCAGGGGCTGCGACCAGGCATCCCAGCCAGTGCGATCACCAGTGACATCAAACATGCTGATGCAGTCTACGGGGCAGGGCGGAATACATAAGTCACAGCCGGTACACCATTCGGTGAGTACGACATGCATTTGTTTTGAAGCCCCAACTATTGCATCAACTGGACAAGCTTGAATACATAAGGTACAGCCAATGCATTGCTCGGGATGAATAAAGGCCACGCCACGCGGACGCTCTTGACCGTTAACTGGATTTAAATTGAGCTGCGGAACAACTGCTTTAACTTGAGCGCTTTCCAAGATACGAGTTAGACGATGGATACCATCAGCCCCGCCTGGGGGACATTGATTGGGCAGTGCCTCAGCCTTAGCCATAGCTTCTGCATAGCCACGGCAATTAGGATAGCTACATTTTGTGCATTGCGTTTGTGGCAATGCGTTTTCTAAAATCACTGCCAGTTCTACTTCATTCATGGCGAGACAAGGGCGTGGAATTTAGGTTGATTTAGCAGCAGCTTTATTACTGCCTGCGAGTTTAGTGGGATGGGCCCCTTCATGAGCCCGAATAAAAGCCCGAATGCGTGGGTAGACTTTTTCACGCCAGCGTCGTCCAGAAAAAATTCCATAGTGACCTGCACCAGACACTTCATAGTGATCTTTTTGTTCTGCCGGAATACTCTTGCATAATTTATGCGCTGCACGAGTTTGACCGCTTCCAGAAATATCATCTAACTCACCCTCAATTGTCAGTAGGGCTATAGACTTAATATCTTCAGGCTTAACCAATTCTCCAGCAACTTCCCAAGTACCATTGGGTAAGGCGAAGTCTTGAAAAACAGTCTTAATAGTATCTAGGTAATACTTAGCATCCATATCTAAGACCGCGTTATATTCATCATAGAATTTAATATGTTGCTGCGCATCTAGTTCATCACCCCGTACTAAGTTTTGGAAATAATCCCAATGGGATTGCAAATGATTTTGTGGATTCATTGCAATAAAGCCAGAATGCTGCAGGAAGCCTGGATAAACACTGCGGCCAACGCCAAGATGGGGTGGCGGAACCTTATAAATTACATGGCTTTTAAACCATTCGTATGATTTTTTATCAGCTAATGAATTCACCGCAGTGGGTGACTTACGCGCGTCGATTGGCCCGCCCATCATAACCATTGACAATGGCATCGTCTCGCCCCGAGAAGCCATCAAGGATATAGCTGCTAAAGTTGGCACCGTTGGTTGGCAGACTGAAATAACATGCAAGTTAGCAACACCAATAGTGCGCATAAAGTCTTGTAAGTAATGGACATAATCATCTAAGCCAAATTCACCTTCACTTAATGGCACTTGGCGGGCATCGACCCAATCGGTGATAAAAACATTATGGTCTTGCAATAAAGTAGCTACGGTGTCGCGCAATAAAGTGGAGTGATGACCAGATAAAGGGGCCACTAATAAAATAGTGGGGTCATTTTTCATTTGATTAATTACGACGGCGTCATCTGAGTAACGCTTAAAGTGAATTAATTTACAGAATGGTTTTTCTAACTTGATCGATTCGAAAATTACCACTTCACTACCATAGGCGCGTATAGCGCGAATGCCAAACTCAGGCTTTTTATATTCTTTGCCAAGTCGATAAAGCAATTCATAGCTTGCCGCTAAGCGTTCCGACCCTGGAAATTTGGATAAGGGATTAGAAACATTCATGAAAGTTTCTGCTGCAGCCCTTGCCCAAGAGCTCATGGGATGCAAGAGCGCTTTTTGAAATTCGTACATCTGATAAAGCATGTGGCCTCCTGGCGACTAGTGTTAAGGCTTAGGCTACTAAAACTTTGGCAATTGCCTGCGCTACTTTATCAATATTTTTGGTATTGATAGCAGCAATGCAAATCCGGCCAGTGGATAAGGCATAAATACTATCTTCAACTTGTAAGCGACTAACTTGGTCGGGGCTTAGTCCTGAATAAGAAAACATGCCACGCTGCGCTTGGATAAAATCAAAGTCTTGTTTTACCCCTGCCGCTTTCAGTTTAGCAACTAATTGGGCGCGCATATTTTTAATCCGCAAGCGCATTTCTGCGAGTTCATCTTCCCACATTTTTCGTAACTCTGGAGTGCTTAAGATTGCTGCGACTACTGCGCCCCCATGGGTTGGTGGATTTGAATAGTTCGTGCGAATGACACGTTTTAATTGCGAGAGCACCCGCACTGACTCATCGCGACTTTGGGTGACGATAGAGAGCGCGCCTACCCGTTCGCCATAAAGAGAGAATGATTTTGAAAATGAACTTGAAACAAAAAAAGACATTCCTGAATCTGCAAATAAACGCACGGCGATGCCATCTTCTTCGATACCCCCAGCAAAACCTTGATAAGCAATATCGAGAAATGGAATTAAATCACGTGCCTTAAAGAGAGTGACTAGCTGCTGCCACTGCTCAATGGTGAGATCGGCACCAGTAGGGTTATGACAACAAGCGTGTAAGACGACTACTGTGCGAGGTGGAAAAGACTCGAGTGATTTCACCATTCCAGCAAAATCCACGCCACGAGTTGCACTATCAAAATAGGTGTATTCAAGTATTTTAAAGTTTGCCGACTCAAAAATACCGCGATGATTTTCCCAAGTAGGGGCGCTAATTGCTGCTGGCACGTTCGGTTCGAGACGCTTGATAAAGTCGGCCCCAACTCGTAAAGCCCCGGTTCCACCTAAACACTCGGCGGTAACAACTAGACCTTCTTTGATTAGTGTCGAATCGGCGCCAAAAAGTAATTTTTGCACTTCTGAGTTATAGATTTTGAGGCCTTCAATTGGCACATAGCTTCGAGGGGTGCGTTTAGCTACATGCATGGCTTCAGCCTCAATGACTGCTTTAAGCACGGGCACTTTACCTTCGTCGGTATAGTAAACCCCGACGCCTAAATTCACTTTATCGGGATTATTATCTGCTGTATAGGCTTCAGTGATACCAAATATGGGGTCTTTGGGGGCTAACTCAACAGAGGAAAACAGGGTCATTGGATCGCTATTATTCTAGTTAGTGGCTACGGGCATAGTGGTAATTATCAAGTTTTAGAAGCATTTCGCCTAAATTCAAATAAAAACGGCAAAATCATCGTTTGTGCAAAATTTGTGCTGAAACGCTTCACAAGTGAAATGATAGCTGAGATGCCCCCCAAGTTACCTAAATCATCCAAGTTAGCCCCGAAATTAGGCTCTCAATCTACACCAAGTTTAGCCCCTATATTGGGCGCTAAACCGGCTGCTATCGCCCCGACTGTGTCATCTGAGGCGCCTGAATTGCCCGAAAAAGGGAAAAGTATGGCATTTGTTGATGCTAGCCATGAGCTTGATCCGGCCAAGTTCGTTCATTTCCCTAATTCGCCTTATCAGCTTTATCAACCTTTTCCTCCTGCTGGCGATCAGCCGCAAGCAATAGAGGCGCTAGTGAGTGGCATAGAGGATGGTTTGTCGTTTCAAACCCTATTGGGCGTAACAGGTTCAGGTAAAACATTTACGATGGCCAATGTCATTGCCAGAATGGGTCGGCCAGCAATTGTATTTGCACCAAATAAAACTTTAGCTGCGCAACTATATAGTGAATTTCGGGAATTTTTCCCTCGTAATGCAGTTGAGTATTTTGTGAGTTATTACGATTATTACCAGCCTGAGGCATATGTACCGCAACGTGATTTGTTTATTGAAAAAGACTCTTCAATAAATGAGCATATTGAGCAAATGCGTTTATCAGCGACCAAAAGCTTGTTAGAGCGCCGTGACGTCATTATTGTGGCCACCGTCTCGGCAATCTACGGCATTGGCAACCCAGGTGATTATCACAGCATGGTCATGACATTGCGCCCTGGTGACAAAATGAGTCAGCGTGATATCGTCACACGCTTAATTGCGATGCAGTATGAGCGCAATGAGGTTGATTTTCAGCGCGGCGTATTTCGAGTGCGAGGCGATACGATTGATATTTTCCCAGCAGAACATAATGAGTTGGCAGTGCGCATTGAACTCTTTGATGATGCCGTTGAAAGTTTGCAATTTTTTGATCCTCTTACCGGAAGGATTAAGCAGAAAATTCCGCGCTTTACTGTTTACCCAAGTTCGCACTATGTGACTCCGCGCGCAACTGTTTTGAAAGCCATTGAAACCATTAAAGACGAGTTACGCGAACGACTCGATGAATTTATCAAGGCCGGGAAGTTGGTTGAGACCCAAAGACTTGAGCAACGTACCCGTTTTGACCTAGAAATGCTTAGCGAATTGGGGTTTTGTAAAGGCATTGAAAACTATTCGCGACATCTATCTGGTGCGGCTGCCGGTGAGGCACCGCCTACTTTAGTTGATTATTTGCCGCCCGATGCCCTGATGTTTTTAGATGAAAGTCATGTATTAATTGGCCAATTCAATGGGATGTATAACGGGGATCGTTCACGCAAACAAACTTTGGTTGAGTTTGGCTTTCGCTTACCTTCAGCGCTTGATAACCGCCCGCTTAAATTTGCTGAATTTGAAACCAAGATGCGGCAGGCTATTTTTGTTTCTGCGACGCCCGCTGATTATGAAAATGGTAAAACTGGGCAAGTAGTTGAGCAGGTAGCTCGCCCCACAGGTTTAGTTGATCCTGAAATTGAAGTTTTGCCAGCCAGCTCTCAAGTTGATGATTTATTAATGCAAATAGCCGCGCGCGTTAAAGTGGGTGAGCGCGTTTTGGTTACCGTACTAACGAAGCGAATGGCCGAGCAGTTAACCGACTATTTATCTGATAACGGAGTCAAAGTGCGTTATGTACATTCCGATATCGACACGGTCGAGCGAGTAGAAATTATTCGTGATTTACGGTTAGGCGCTTTTGATGTTTTGGTAGGTATTAATTTATTACGTGAAGGCTTAGATATTCCTGAGGTGTCCTTGGTGGCTATTTTGGATGCCGATAAAGAAGGTTTTTTACGGTCTGAGCGTAGTTTGATCCAAACGATTGGTCGTGCGGCGCGTAATATTCGCGGTAAAGCTATTTTGTATGCTGACAAAATGACCGATTCAATGCGGCGCGCTATTGGAGAAACCAATCGGCGGCGTGAAAAACAAGTGGCATTTAATTTCTTGCATGGTATTGAGCCCAAAGGCGTTAGTAAGCGCATCAAAGATATTATTGATGGGGTTTATGACGTTAGTGAAAAGCGCACTGAGTTTCAGGTAGCTGAAGAGCGCGCACGGTATGAAAGCTTGAGTGAAAAGCAATTATCTATTGAAATCAAGAGCTTAGAGAAGCAGATGAATGCAGAGGCAAAAAATCTTGAATTTGAGAAAGCCGCTGCTACCCGTGATCGTTTAACTAAAGTAAAAGAAATGGCCTTTGGAGCCCTTTCCCATGATGGGTTCTGAAGACCTTATCTGCCGCAAGTAATAGGCCGTATGGTTAACTGGGTTTAGCTAACTGGCATAGGACCTTGGCTCGATAGTCAATTAAAATATCCCTATAATTAATAAGGTAAAGCTTGAGCAATTTACTCGGGTATCTGATAAACTTGAGCAGATTAGTCGGATATTACCTATTCGGCTATGAGCTGTCCATAGCAACCCACAACATAGGTGATTTATGAGACTTACAACTAAAGGTCGTTTTGCAGTAACCGCGATGATTGATTTGGCTTTGCGTGAAGCGCATGGCCCAGTAACTTTGGCTGGCATCAGTCAAAGACAAAAAATCTCGCTTTCTTATCTTGAGCAGCTATTTGGTAAGTTGCGCCGTTTCAACATTGTTGAAAGTACGCGCGGGCCAGGTGGTGGCTATACCTTAGCAGTCAAGGCTGATCAAATTAGTGTTGCCGATATTATTGTTGCCGTTGACGAGCCATTAGATGCTACGCAATGCGGTGGCAAGGGAAATTGCCATAATGAAGATGACCAGTTTGGCCGCTGCATGACTCACGATTTATGGACAAATCTCAATGCCAAAATGGTTGAATACCTCAATTCAGTCAGTTTGCTTGATTTAGTTCAGCAACAAGAAGGTCGTGGCGTAGTGCTTCACGATTTGCGAGACAAAAAAACTAAGCTTGGCGTGGCTAAACCCACTAAGCCGGTTGCTGTTGATGTACTGAAACCCGCTACTGCCCCTAAGCGGCGGCTTGTAAACTCTGTTTTTAATTTAGCGCAACAAAATTAACAAAATTAAGACCGGAACGATTTCAAACTACGCGGTTTATCAAACCCATTTTTAGAAGCCATATACGCCATGAACGCCCCAGAAAGTAAAGCCTTGCAGCCGGTTTCTCTATTTAGCCCGAAACATTTTCCGGTCTACATGGATTACTCCGCTACTACACCTATTGATCCTCGTGTAGTCGACAAGATGTTGCCTTATTTGCGCGAGCAATTTGGTAATGCGGCTTCCCGTAGTCATGCATTTGGTTGGGCTGCCGAAGAAGCAGTTGAGGAAGCACGGGTTGAGGTAGCTAAATTGGTTCATGCCGATCCCCGTGAAATTGTCTGGACTAGCGGGGCTACTGAAAGTATTAATTTAGCCCTGAAGGGCGCCGCTCATTTTTATCAAGAAAAAGGCAAGCACATCATTACGGTTAAAACTGAACATAAGGCTACCTTAGATACATGCCGTGAGCTTGAGCGCGAAGGTTTCGAGGTGACTTATTTAGATGTACTACCCAATGGTTTAATCGACTTTGCTCAATTAGAGGCGGCCATTCGCCCTGATACGATTTTAGTTTCAGTGATGTTTGTTAATAATGAAATTGGTGTTGTTCAAGACATTCCTCGCATTGGCGATTTAACCCGTGCACGCGGCATTATTTTGCATGTCGATGCTGCACAAGCCACTGGTAAGGTCGAGATAGACTTAGAAAAATTAAAAGTTGATTTAATGAGTTTTTCAGCGCACAAAACTTATGGGCCTAAGGGCATGGGCGCTTTATTTGTGCGCCGTAAACCTCGGGTGCGCATTGAAGCACAAATTCATGGGGGCGGTCATGAGCGCGGAATGCGTTCGGGTACTTTACCGGTGCACCAAATCGTTGGCATGGGTGAGGCATTTCGTATTGCGCGCGTAGAAATGCTTGCAGAAAATAAACGCATTCGTGGATTGCGTGATCGCTTATTGGCTGGTCTTAAAGATATTGAGGAAGTGTATGTAAATGGCGATATGGATCAGCGGGTTGCTCATAATTTAAATATTAGTTTTAATTATGTTGAGGGTGAGTCGATGTTGATGGCCTTAAAAGAAATTGCTATTTCTTCGGGCTCAGCTTGTACTTCTGCATCACTCGAGCCATCATATGTTTTGCGTGCCCTTGGCCGTAATGATGAATTGGCTCATAGCTCAATTCGCTTTACGATTGGGCGCTTTACTACTGAAGCAGAGGTTGATTTCACGATTCAATTAGTGAAAGAAAAAATAGCCCGTTTACGCGAACTTTCGCCTTTATGGGAAATGTATAAAGATGGTATTGATATCAGCACTATTCAATGGGCTGCTCACTAATAAAAAAGGAAGTGTTATGGCATATAGCGACAAAGTAATTGATCACTACGAGAATCCACGTAACGTGGGTTCATTTGCTAAGGGCGATGATCAAGTAGGCACTGGTATGGTGGGTGCGCCAGCCTGTGGCGATGTAATGAAGCTGCAAATTCGTGTGAACGAGCAAGGCATTATTGAAGATGCGAAGTTTAAAACCTATGGATGTGGCTCGGCAATTGCATCTTCATCTTTGGTTACTGAGTGGGTCAAAGGTAAAACTTTAGATCAAGCACTTGAAATTAAAAATTCTTTGATTGCCGAAGAATTGGCTTTGCCACCCGTTAAGATTCACTGTTCAATTTTGGCTGAAGATGCTATTAAAGCCGCTGTTAAAGATTACAAAGAAAAACATCAGGCTTAAAAATAACAAAAATTGAGCATAAATAAGGCAAAAGCAAATGGCGATTACTCTTACTGAAAAAGCAGCTGCTCACGTGGTCCATAACCTTGAAAAACGAGGTAAGGGCTGCGGCTTACGTTTGGGTGTACGGACCACAGGCTGTTCTGGCTTAGCTTATGAATTGGAATATGTTGACGAGGCGGCGCCAGAAGATCAGATGTTTGAATCGAATGGCGTTAAGGTATTTGTAGATCCGAAAAGTTTGGCTTATATCGATGGTACCCAGCTTGATTTTGTGCGTGAGGGTTTGAACGAAGGGTTTAAGTTTCAAAATCCAAAGGTGAAAGACGAGTGTGGCTGTGGTGAATCATTCCGCGTCTGAAAATTACTTTAATTTTTTTGGGCTGAGCCCGCAATTCCAAGTGAATTTGCCTGAGCTCGATCGAGCCTATTTGGCGGTTCAAAAAGAGGTTCATCCTGATCGCCATGTACGTGGTAGTGATAGTGAACAGCGTCTTGCCATGCAAATGACAACGCTAGCTAATACGGCTTATCAAACTCTAAAAAATCCAATTCAACGTGGGCTTTACTTATGTAAATTGCATGGCATAGATGCGCAATTGGAAACCAATACCGCAATGCCGGCAGCATTCTTATTGCAACAAATTGCTTGGCGTGAAAGCTTAGAAGAGCACGAAGACGATTTAGCCGCTTTAGCTGCTCTCAGTGAGGAAGTGCATTTATCCTATCAAACAACCCTTACTCAGCTTACTATTGCAATTGATCAGTCTGCCAATTATGCTCAGGCGGCTGAGTTAATTCGTGGTTTATTATTTATCGATAAATTTGTCGTTGAGCTCGACGACGCAACTGCCAATTTGACATAGGCGCAGGTTTTATGACTAAGCTAATCAATTCATCTCTAAGCAACTGATCTTCTTCCCATGGCACTTCTACAAATCGCTGAACCTGGGATGTCACTTGCACCACATCAGCGCCGCGTTGCTATTGGAATTGACTTAGGCACAACCAATTCTCTAGTAGCCCTGGTGCGCAACGCTTTGCCACAAATATTGCCCGATGCACAGGGGCGCGAATTATTGCCATCCGCGGTACGTTATTTATCTAATGGAAGTACTCAGGCGGGTTTTGAAGCTTTAGAGCACTTAATTGCCGATCCTAAAAATACGGTGGTATCAGTCAAGCGTTATATGGGGCGGGGATTAGGAGATGTAGAGCATTTAGAAAATGCCCCTTACGACTTTGTTGATCAACCGGGTATGCTCAAACTAAGAACAGTGGCGGGTGATAAAAGCCCCATCGAAGTTTCTGCTGAAATTTTGGCACGCTTGCGTCAATTGGCTGAAGACTCAGTAGCCGAGCCAATTGTCGGCGCAGTAATTACGGTGCCCGCATATTTTGATGAGTCACAACGGCAAGCGACGAAGGATGCTGCAAAGTTAGCTGGTTTAGAGGTCTTGCGCTTACTTAACGAGCCTACCGCAGCAGCAATTGCTTATGGTTTAGATAATGGTGCAGAGGGTGTTTATGCGGTCTATGATCTAGGTGGCGGCACTTTCGACATCTCTATTTTGCGGATGAGTAAAGGGGTATTCGAGGTTTTATCGACTGGTGGCGATACTGCCTTGGGGGGGGATGATTTTGATCAGCGCTTATTTTGTTGGGTGATAGAGCAAGCTAAATTGCCACCTTTATCTTTACATGATCAGCGTGCACTGTTATTGGCTTGTAAATCAGCTAAAGAGCATTTGAGTCATGCCGCCTTAAGTCGAGTTCATTTAATTTTAAGTGATGGAGTTGTTGTCAATGTTGGCGTTAGCCAAGCCCAGTTTTTTGAGATGACTCAAAATCTTGTAAGTAAAACTTTAGTAGCGGTACGCAAAGCATTACGCGACGCTGGTTTGAAAGCGGATGAAATTAAAGGCGTAGTAATGGTCGGGGGCGCTACACGAATGCCCAATGTGCAAAGAGCGGTTGGTGAATTATTTGGCACTACACCATTAAATAACTTAAATCCTGATCAAGTGGTGGCTCTTGGCGCTGCTATGCAGGCTGATTTGTTAGCTGGCAATCAAAGTAAAAATAATGAATGGTTGCTTTTGGACGTCATTCCTTTGTCATTGGGCATTGAAACGATGGGTGGTTTGGTTGAGAAAATTATTCCACGCAATACGCCGATTCCGGTTGCGCGAGCACAAGATTTCACGACTTTTAAAGATGGTCAAACTGCTTTATCTTTACATATTGTGCAGGGTGAGCGTGACCTGGTCCAAGATTGTCGCTCTTTGGGTCGTTTTGAATTACGAGGCATTCCTCCAATGGTGGCAGGGGCAGCGCGAATTCGCGTGACCTTTCAAGTAGATGCCGATGGTCTTTTATCAGTTAGGGCAGTTGAGCAGGGCTCTGGTGCAAATGCTGCAATTGATATCAAACCATCATATGGTCTGACTGACAGTGAAATTACCCGCATGCTGCAAGATGGTTTTACTTCGGCAAAAATTGATATTCAAGCGCGCGCTTTACGTGAAGAGCAGGTCAGTGCACAACGGTTATTTGAGGCCATAGAGGCTGCGCTTGCCAGTGACGGCGATTTATTAACTAATACTGAGCGTGCAACACTTGAAGCCGAATTACTAAGCTTACAAACGACGGCAAGCCAAGAGCGCGATAGCGATATTTTGCGTAAAGCAATTGATCGGGCCGCAAAGGCCAGCGATGACTTTGCTGAAAAACGCATGAACGCAAGTATTCAAAAAGCCCTTAAGGGTAAAAATGTTGCTGAAATTTAAGGGCTTGGTATGACGCAAATTGTGGTTTTACCGCATAGCGAGTATTGCCCAGACGGCACAGTGATCGAAACGGTACCTGGCACCAGCATTTGCGAAGCGCTTCTAGAAAATGGTGTTGAAATTGAACACGCGTGCGATATGGTCTGCGCTTGCACTACTTGTCATGTGATCGTACGCGAAGGACTCGATAGTTTAAACCCGCCTGATGAAAACGAAGATGATATGTTGGATCGGGCTTGGGGCTTAAGTACCCAATCGCGCCTATCTTGTCAGGCCATTGTGGCGCAAAAAGATTTGGTGATTGAAATTCCAAAATATTCAATTAATCACGCGAAAGAAAATCACTAATCTGTTTTAGTTCTATGGACATTTTCCAGTTGATTCGCGGATTACTAAGTTAACAGCAGTTTTGATTTCTTGCGGAAGCTGAATGGCGCCTTCAATTTGAGCGATTAAATGTTTGGCAGCCTCGGTCCACATCGCAGTGGCATCAACATGTAAGGTCGTAAGGCTGGGCATTAGATGACGTGAAAGTTCGAGATCATCAAAACCAATAATAGACATTTTTTCGGGTACTGCGATTCCCCGTTTTCTTGCTTCTAGCAAGGCTCCAAGGGCCAAAACATCGTTACCACAAATTATTGCAGTAAGTTTAGGATTGGCACGGAGTAACTGAGCCAAACCCGCACGTGCCGCCTCAATTGTGTAGGGACACTCAATTACCCTGTTAGCTGCTAATAGAATTTTATTTTTCTTTAAGAGGCTAATGCTGCCCTTTACCCGATCACGTGCACGATCATTATTGATAGTGATACCAGCAATCATGCCAAACTCGGTATGACCTAAATGAATTAAATGCTGAACGCCAAGTTTAATGGCCCGCTGATTGTCGTAACCCGAACAGAAACCGCCTAAAGGCGCATTTAATGAGCCAATATGAATGTAAGGTACTCCCCGATGCTGTAAAAGTTGCAAAATTTCAAGTTGCTGGCTAATGCCAAAAAATGCAATACCTTCAACGCCTCGAACTAATAAATTATTAATTTGCTTGGCTTCAATCTCAGGGTCATAGTTACTGCTTGCAACTAAGAGCTGATAGTGAGATGTAAGCAGTTGGGATTGAAAGGCTGCTAGTCCTTGCGCAAAAATCGCATTATCTAAAGTAGGCACGATCATGCCAATCGTACCGGAGCGCCTCAGCATTAAAGAGCGGGCGCTGGCATTGGGTATGTAGCCAAGTTTTTTAATGGTTTTTTGAATGCGCTCTCTTAGTGCCGGTCGGACCGCAGTCGGTTGGTTAAGGGCGCGAGAGATAGTGGCCGTAGAAACCCCTGCGGCCTTGGCTACATGGTTAATAGTGATAGTTTTAGCGGGTTTTCTCATCGACCAGATTGCTTCCAAAGTTTTAGTAGGGCAAGTCTCCATTAGGGAAACTACTAATGAAATTTTTAAACATAGCTTTCATTTATAGCATTTTTATGCTTAAAATGAAAGCGCTTACATTTAGCGTTATTTTTTTCACTTGGGAGTTTGACAAAATTCTGCATAAGTTTCTCAGGCCAGTTTTATTTATCGCCAGCATTCTCTTGATTTGGTATGGCCTGACTGAGTGGTCGGGCTTGATCGCGCCTTTCCGTTTTCCATCGCCTACTGAAACTTGGCATTCTTTAAAAATTATTACCTTTAAGGGTTATGGTGACGGCTTACTTTATCAACATGTATTGCAAAGTGTGATTTTAGTAACCTCGGGCTTCTTGGTGTCATCATCCTTGGGTATTTTGCTAGGAATTTTGATGGGGGCGAATAAGCGTATTGAGGCCTTAGTAAACCCTGTTTTTTTAACTTTACGGCCCGTTCCGCCCTTGGCTTGGATTCCATTGGCAATTGTTTGGTTAGGGCTCGGTGATGCAGCCAAAATTATGGTGATTTTTATTGCTGCTTTTATTCCCGCAGTTATCAATACCTACACTGGGGTGCGCTCAATTGAAGTGCCACAGCGCGAAGCCGCTGCAATGCTAGGCATCAAGCAATTAACCTATTACCGTGAAGTCATATTACCTGGCGCATTGCCGATGATTTTTACTGGTTTGCGCTTATCACTGCAAGCATCATGGACGACATTGGTTGCTGCGGAATTAATTGGCGCAACTTTTGGTCTTGGTTCGATCTTGCATCAAGCAGCACAAGATATTTACCCTGGCATGATCTTAGTGGGCATGTTTACTGTAGCGCTTTCAGGCTGGCTAATGACGCTTATCTTAGCTAAGGCAGAACGTTGGGC
>CAJASX010000007.1 GCA_903944725.1 uncultured beta proteobacterium | reverse complement strand
GTGTGGTGGGTCTGATGGCTTTTCTTCAATTACTGCTAACCCTGCCTTAGGAGCTGCAGTCGATATCTTGGCGCGTCATGGTGGCACTGGCATTCTTTCAGAAACCCCAGAAATTTATGGGGTTGAACATACCTTAACGCGGCGTGCTGTTAGCCAAGCTGTTGGCGAAAAACTCATTGAACGGATTCGCTGGTGGAAAGATGAATACTCACCTGGTCGTGATGTACAAATTAATGGCAAAGTAAGCCCAGGCAATCAAATTGGCGGGCTTGCTAATATCTTTGAAAAGTCACTCGGCTCGTCGATGAAAGGTGGCACCGGACCCTTAATGGAAGTGTATAAATATGCCGAACCCGTAACCACGAAGGGCTTTGTTTTTATGGATACTCCCGGTTTTGATCCGGTATCGGCTACTGGTCAAATTGCTGGTGGGGCTAACCTGATTGCTTTTACAACAGGTCGTGGCTCGATGTTTGGTTCAAGACCTGCGCCCTGTTTAAAATTGGCAACTAATACACCGATGTACACCAAGCTAACGGAAGACATGGATATTAATTGCGGTGAAATTTTGGATGGCACCGTCTCAGTTCAAGAAATGGGTCAACGTATTTTTGAACTTTTTTTACGTACTGCATCTGGTGAAGAGTCTAAGAGTGAATTACTTGACTTAGGTAAGTATGAATTTGTACCATGGCAAATTGGCATCATGAGCTAAGATTAGCTTGATGACGCAAGCGCGCACTCCTTGGCATCAATTACTTACCGAAATTCAATTGGTTCTAATTGAAGATTCTCAAGGTTTAATTCATAAGCCACCCCGCCATGCTTTGCCCTTAAAAGATGATGGTGTTTTATTGGTGATGCCGATTGCCGGACCCGATATAGCCGCTATTAAATCGATTTCCGTTTGCCCCCTTAACCTTACTAAAAACTTACCTGCAATCCAAGGGGAGATCTTGGTTTTTGATGCAGTTTCTGGGGCTGTGCTGGCTACGCTCGATGGCGCTCTGATAACTGCTCAACGTACGGCTGCTGTATCGGCTTTAGCTGCACAACTCGCTGCCCCAAATCCTGCTGGCGACTTACTCATCATTGGTGCGGGAGTGCAGGGTAAAAATCATTTGGAGGCTTTTCATATACTTTTTGACACCCAACGAGTATGGGTGCAGTCAAAAAGCATGGCTTCAGCAATTGCCCTAGTTGAGCACGCTAAAAAATTAGGTATAGATGCACAGTATTTACCACCTGATTCGCCCTATCCAGCGTCGATTCAAAACATTGCCACTTGCACGCCAGCCCATGAGGTAGTGCTAGCGCATTTGCAGAACTTAGATTTTGATCGCTTGTTCATTACCGCAATTGGCTCATTCAAAGCGCATTTAACAGAAATATCGGCAGATATTTGTCAGCGCTTTGCTATCTACGGCAACATCATCTGTGATACCCCTGAGGTGAGTCATGAAGGAGGTGACTTATTACTTGCAAAATTAGACCCGACTGATTACCCAACTTTAGGCGAACTGGTCTCGAAGAAAAAATCTATTGATCCTCAGAAACCCACCTTATTTAAATCATGTGGCTCCGCTTTATGGGACTTAGC
>CAJASX010000006.1 GCA_903944725.1 uncultured beta proteobacterium | reverse complement strand
GTTTTGGCTTTTTGCACGAAATTTGAATAGTAGGCTGCCTTCACAAAACGGCCAACCGATGTTTCGATACCAGGAAGACCAGCCATATTACCGCCACTATCAGATGCGGCAACCTTCAAATTATTAAACTGACCAGTATTCTTATCAATATTGGTTAGATAAGCATAGTTATTCATATTAGTCAGGTGCCATGGGAGCGGTGGATCGTTTGTCATGACATACGCAGGATTGTCATAAACAGCCAGCTTGCCGCCAGCAAATTCAATGACGATGTTACCGCCAACCTTGTCATACATAGCAAAGTGTAAGGGGGCCATATAGTTGGCCATACTAGGAATTTTTGGCAACCAAATTTCCACTTCTTTGTTTTCGATTGCCTTCTTTACTTGTGCGACATTTTGAAAATTGCCTAATGCCCACACCCCAAAATCCGTTGCAGCTAAGGCCTTGTCTGGAGATGCAGACACTTGAAGTGGAATCTCATTAATCATGGCATTTGCTGTGATTGTTACGCCTTGATCATTAACGCCTTCGTGAACAGTATCTTGCTTGGCGCCAGGTACCAACTTCTTTAAAGTAACGGCCAAAATGCCATACTTAGTGTTGAAGGTCTTGCCCTGCTTTCCATCTGGTGTGAGTGATTCCATTTTGGTACCAGCTGGCCAATAGGTAATATCGTCAGGCTGCTGTCCAGCGAACTCATTTGTTCTACCCTGGTATACATTTCCACTAGCATCTTTAATTGCAAGCACTGTACAAGCAAAAGAGCTGCCAATAGATGAGACAAGAAGCGCAGCTGAGAGCAATACACTACAGAAATCTTTTAGCTTCATAAAAACCCCTTGGTCTTATTAAAAATTAGAATAAATTAAAAATGCCATTATCCTTGTAAATGGCGGATTAGCATATGAACCTTAGGGTAACCACTAACACCTAAAGCGAAATATCAAAGCCAAAAGCTCTGTTGGTAAGTCTTTAAAAGCAATAGAAAGCTCTAAGTAGCGTCCAGTAACTAGACGCTGAATTTTATTGTTATGAATCGAACATAAATTAATTGGCCAACACGATGCTGCAGATGCCAATTCAGGAATATTCGAAACCGCTGGGAGCCATGAGATTCGGTGCCGAGCGGGCAGTGAGTCTTGCTCAGCTAGGACCCAATGAGTAGAGGACTATTAATCCTCTCGCCTGCGTTTTCAGTCCTCTGCTCTACCGACTGAGCTACCAGGCCAAGACTCGGGATTATAAATGAAAGTATGTTTTGGCTTAGAAAATTGATTGCGCTGCCGAATCACATGACTTTTCATCCAGCTTTAGGGGCACAATGAACTGATAGTAAGGATGCGTATTGCCTAATAAAACCTACCTTACAAATGTCTTGTTCCTAATCCACCTTCTGTATGGCGGAATGGTTTATGCCAAAGACTGTCTAAACGATAAGCAAACTCGTTTGCAGGGGGGAGATGCCTTGATTAATGGTTTGTCGTGTTTCCCAACAAACTAGGGTTGGGTCAGCTAATCCCTGCCACAATTCTGCTAATTAGATCTATAGTAAATTTCGTAGAGTGGTCTGCCTAGCAGGAGAGAAACACCGACAATCACCAGCATCCTTTTAAGTGACAATTATCTCTCGCTAAAAATTTTTTATAAATGCTTCCTTATACCAAAAAATAAATGAATCTAAAAATGGTAAAATGTAATTCTTAGGAAAAACAACCACCTAAATTTTGTGAAACGGTCTAATAATTGATTTTAGCCAATAGCATTTTTGTTCGATCAGTTGGCTCATCAAGCGTAATTTACGTTCGGCTATTAAATAATTTTATAAAGCGAACTTAAGCTAAGAACAGAATGCAATCAAAACGTAAACTATGCTTTAACTGGGGAATTTCAGATCACTTTGGCTGGGGAGTATATGGATTAAATCTACTTACATATGGGCAAATGAGCAAAACTTTTCAAGTTATTCCCGTTGAAGTTCCGTCTTTTCTTTACCCCTTAGACCCTTTAACTGTAAAGTATTTATCAGAAAAATTACCCAGCCCAAATACAGATATTGAATTATTAGGCAATGATATTTTTTTGTCAGCTCTTGGCAATTCAAATTTACCTACCATCGACAATAGATATAGAAATGTTGGTGTAATTTTTAGTGAGACTAATCCGTTACCACCAAATGAAATTTTAAATTTAAAAAAGTTTGATTTTATTATTGCTGGCTCAAGCTGGAATTCATCTGTATTAATAGATAAACAAATTAATGCTTATACCGTCATGCAGGGTATTGATTTAGATTTATTTCAACCGGCACCAAAGAAATATCTTAAAGATAAATTTGTAATTTTTAGCGGGGGCAAATTAGAATATCGTAAGGGCCAAGATATTTTATTAAAAGCCTTTGCGAAACTAGCATCGAAATATAAAGATGTAGTATTAATTACTGCTTGGCGCTCCCCATGGGAAAGTCAATTTGCTGCATCGATAAATAAGTCAAGTATTTGTGAGCCTCTGCAAATTTCTACCGATATGGGTAAATCTATATATGAATGGATCCTACTAAATGGTGTTCAATCTGAACAAATAATTTGTCTAGACGCAATTCCAAATAGGCTTATGCCCGATGTTTTCCGTGAGGTAGATTTAGCAGTCTTTACGAATCGATGTGAAGGGGGAACAAACCTCGTTGCTATGGAAGCGCTTGCATATGGTTTGCCTTGCTTAATATCAAAAAATACTGGGCATCTTGACATCATTAAATCTAATAATTGTTTTCCATTAACGTTACAAAAACAAATTCATGGGGATGGAATGCGCGATTGGGGAGAATCTTCTGTAGATGAAATAGTTGATTTAATGGAGGACCAGTACCTTGGAAGGACAAAAATTGATCGCCTTAAGGTGCGCGAATCAATGTTAAATTATTCTTGGGAGAGGGCGATCAACTCAATGCTTTCATTATTTTAATATGCCTTTAGATGTTTCGATCTGTTGGCTATTAAATGTCAAGTTTGAGGCAGCCAATGGCCTAAGTTGGCTAAATTTTTGAGTTCATAAAAACTCTTTGCTTCATTTTTAATGCCAGCCCAAAGTCGCAATAATAGTTCGCAAGTAGCAAGAGTGTCAGCGGCTGCCTGATGACGTACCGCACACTCAATACCAAAAAAATGTAACCAGTCATCTAGGCCCAAGGCTTTTTTATTGCCGCCAACAATTTTCGCTAAGGGCTCTATATCAATCCAATCGTTAGGCAATGTTAGCAAATCAAGTTGCAAATAAGCCCGATTGATCATGCCAGCATCAAATGGCGCATGAAATGCTAAAAGAGGAGCATCACCAACCCATACTCTGAATTCTTCTAAAACTTCTTTTGCAGAGCGTCCGCTCGTCTGAGCTCCCGCTCCAATATGATGCACCAAGATATTGTCCTTTGTAGAAACGAAATCTTGTTTTATTAATGCCTCATAACTATCGCCTAAGCAAATTTTGGGCTGTGCTAATCCTGGGCCAACCTCAATTGCAATTGCAGCAATGGCCAATAGATGATCAGTTCTTATATCAAGGCCAGTGGTTTCAACGTCTAAGACAATCCAACGCTTCGGTTCATGTGTATCTTGGAAAATGCCTAAGATCTGCTTAAATTTAGCGAACATAATCTAACTCAAGCTGTTGTTGTAAATTCCGCACCTTTGATAAGGACTCACGTAAAATTGTTCTATCTACGGAATTAAGAGCGTCAATATCTACTACGTTGGGATTGTTGCCGATCCAATGGCCATTAATTTGCGCAGCTAAACGTAGGGTTTGAAGATACTCAAACGCAGCAATCCAGGCGACGCTTTCGGATGCTGGAAGATTTAAAGCACGCCCTGCTGCGGCTAAACGCTCGCGGGTATTTATGGCCTCGATACCATTTGCTAGCGCATAAATTCTTGCGGCATCAACCACAATTGCTGTGCCATGTAACTTGATATCAATTACTTTTATTCCATCTAACTCTTTAGTATCTAAACTTCCAAACCAATTGAGCGCCACTTTCCAATGGAGTGAATTTTCAGCGAGTAATTTAATAAAACGAGGAGTAGCCTTGGCATGCTTTGTTACATAACTTCTAAGTGGATGTAAAAGTAGTTCATTGCCTGCGAGCGACCTAAAATCAAAGAAGATACTGGCCTTTAAAAGATCTTCTGGATTTCCTTGCTCAATCCAGCGCGCAAAACGGGCTAACCATTGCGACTGAGATAGACATAAATCAGGATTGCTCGCCATTATTCCCCCTTTACATAAAGGGTAACCACACTCATCTAACGCTTGATTAATTTCTTTTGAAAATGCAAGATAGCGGTCTTTATTCAATTCCTCGCCATCCATAAAAATAAAGGCATTATCTTGATCGGTAGCAATCGTCTGCTCACCTCTACCCTCTGAGCCAAGTGATATCCAAGCAAAACGCTCAACATCCAACTCATGACGGATGGCGTAATATTCGATTAACTTTGCGGTCAAGACATCATTCAGATGACTAATTAATGCGGTTAATTGCCTAGCTTGTACACCCTGGCCTAATAAATTGCGAGCAAATTTACGGATGTTTTTTGCACAGCCTTGAAGTGTTTGAAGATCTTCTGCCGCACGAATTGCTGAGCTAATATTATTCAAAGATAGGCGCTGTAAGGAAAATAAATCGCGTTCTGAAATAATGCCAACTATTTCATTGCCTTTGAGTACTGGTAAATGGCGCACATGATAGCGCGACATTAAGAGCCCCGCAGTCTCAGCAGTATCATCAACAGATACTGTCTTGACAGCTGTCGTCATCACCTCATAAATTGGTGTATCTAAACTAATCCCAGCTAAAGTAACGCGCCCCAAAATATCATAGCGAGTTAAAATTCCTACTATTTTTTTTGCTTCATCAACCACCAACACTGACCCTATTTTCTTGTCATGAATTAATTTAAGGGCATCGCGTAAGGGGGTTTTAGGGG
The DNA here is from genome assembly GCA_903944725.1 of uncultured beta proteobacterium. Lineage (GTDB taxonomy): Bacteria > Pseudomonadota > Gammaproteobacteria > Burkholderiales > Burkholderiaceae > Polynucleobacter > Polynucleobacter hahnii. Next base: position 49,887 of record CAJASX010000006.1, on the reverse strand, counting down.
GAACTGATACTAAAGCTTTTAATGCTAAGTCACCTAATGGGCTCTCTAGTGATTGCTCGCTTAATGCTTTTGAAGCAAAACTATTACGCAAAACTTCACGCGATTCCTCTAATAAATGTAGAATTCGATTATTTAAAAAGTCGCTAAATGGCGTTGAGTCTTTGGCTATTTTATGCATTACTACAATTGGCAATGCAAGACAAAAGCAATCCTCTATAGCGATATATTTTGATGTTACTGGCCGACCCGCATAGCAGGCACTAATAGAAAATAGCTCTCCTGCCACTAATTCAAAGCCCGTTTCGTCAAATCCAGGAATTAATCTTCTGCCCGAAACGCAGCCTTGACGGATCAAGTACAAATTCTTAGGCACCCCATCGGCTGGCGACAAAATCACCTCATCAGGCGCAAAATAGGCCTCAGTCGAGCTAATTAAAAAATAATCTACATGTGCTTTTTGCATCTTAGAAAATGGCAGGGTTCGCATCAGCTGCTGACGCAAATTTTCAACTAAACTTGCAGAGGGAGTTGGATTTAGGCGAGTTGGCATATCTTAGATATTTGGTATGGCGGTATAGTTTGTTCTTAGTTTTAACCTAATATGTTTAAGATAATGATGGAGCTCAAAGCACTCTATAAATCCTTTTTTAGCTGCAATTGAAATAGATTTAAGATAAATTTCACCATTCATTGCGCACTATTTTAATATCCTTTAGATATGAGCTCTTGAGTTTTGTCTGGCTCTGCCTTGACCTTGCTGTCACTATCTTTATTGGGGGTAGCTATTGAGCTAGAAGTTTCTTTTTGACAAGCTAACAAGAATATTGAAAAAATAATTGTTGTTATTTTTATTGATTGTTTCATATTTTCCTTAATGATGAAGCAGTGTTTAAAGAAAAAACCCGCTCAAAAGAGCGGGTTTTAAAAACACTTATTAATAACACTGTTACTACTTTAAGTTCCCTGGGTATTAATATCGCCGCGTAAGGTTGGATAACGAACATGGTCGATTAATGTCTGAATTTCTTTGTTTGGTGCAGCAGTAAAATAACTCACCACGAAAATCAGTGCAAAACCTAGAGGAATGCCAAAAATGCCTGCGGAAATTGGCAATATACCCCACCATAATTCAACTGGTGACGTTACATTGAAAACTGAACGCAACCAAGGCTGAGTTATGGCCATATAGTAAAAGGTTATTCCTAGACCTCCAATCATTCCAGCCGCAGCCCCCCATTTTGTAGCGCGCTTCCAAAAAATACCGAGCACTAATGCTGGAAAGAAAGAAGCGGCTGCAAATGAGAATGCGGCTGACACCAAGAAGAGAATATCTGCTGGTTTCTGAGCTGCTACATAGGCTGCCGCTAATGCCACAACGAGCAACAAGATTTTAGAAATTAAGACGCGTGTTGCTGCAGGCGCATTAGGATTAATCATCTTGTAGTACAAATCATGTGACAAGGCATTAGCAATTGTCAACAACAAACCATCTGCTGTTGAAAGTGCTGCCGCTAAACCGCCTGCTGCAACCATTCCCGATACTACATAAGGTAAGCCAGCGATTTCTGGGGTTGCTAACACAATGATGTCGCCACCAATTTTCATCTCGCCTAATTGTAAGATGCCATCCTTATTAATATCTACGACTGAGAGTAAGGCTGCATCGACCTTTGACCATTGTGCAATCCACGCAGGCAGTTGATCAAATGGCGTCCCCACTAACACGCTAAATACTTGATATTTCACTAAAACTGCTAAAGCTGGTGCCGTGAAATAGAGCAAGAAAATAAAGAACAGAGACCAAGAAACAGACTCACGCGCTTGCTTAACTGAAGGCGTAGTGTAATACCGCATCAAAATATGCGGCAATGCTGCGGTACCGACCATAAGACAAAAAATTAATGCCAAGAAATTTCTACGTGAGGTATCAAAGGCAATTTTGGCTTTGTCATCTCCGTTGGGGTCGCCAGCAAATTGCTGAGCTTGCCGCGGCATACCTGCTAATGGTTTTGTACCTGCTTCATTAGCCGCTTTTGCCTTAGTCCAAACTTCTTTAGCTTTAGTAGCATCTGCGGGCACTGCAGCTAGCGCCTTCTCGGCCGCTTGCAATTGATCGGCTGGTGCATTAGCTGCTTTTAGATCGGCCACTTTCTTTTCGGCTTCTGCTTTATCAGCCACTAGCGCTGCTGGGATATCTTTTAACTTTGCGGCAAAAACATCTGCACGCTCTTGATAAATAGCCCTAACCTGAAGTTCTTTTGGGTCTTTTAATAAAACTGCTTCTCTAGCCGTTACTTTTTCAAGTTGGTAACCATAAATCAGTTGCGGTATAGGAAAGCTAGTTTGAACTATCGATAACCAAACTACTGGCACCATATAGGCAATGATCAAAATAATATATTGGGCTACTTGAGTCCATGTTACCGCTCGCATGCCGCCTAAGAATGAGCAGACTAAGATACCGCCCAGCCCCAAAAAGATACCTAATTCAAATGGAACACCTGCTAATCGGGTTGTAATTAAGCCTACGCCATATATCTGCGCTACCACATAGGTAAAGGAACATAAAATAGCAGCGATAATGCCAAGAAAACGACACAAATTACCATCGTATCGGGCACCCAAAAAGTCGGGAATAGTAAATTGACCAAACTTACGTAGATAAGGCGCTAAAAATAAAGCCACCAAGCAATAGCCACCGGTCCAACCCATGATGAATGCCAGGCCACCATAACCAGTTAAATATAGGGTACCAGCCATTCCTATAAAAGAGGCTGCCGACATCCAGTCTGCGCCTGTCGCCATGCCGTTGTATACCGCGGGAACCCTGCGGCCAGCTACATAGTATTCAGCTGGATCACTAGTTCTGCTCATTACCCCAATGCCAGCGTACAGCAATACCGTTGCCGCCAAAAACAAATAGCCGATCCAGGCACGGGTAAGCCCCATTTGTTCAGCCACAGCCAAAACCAACACGAAAGCAATGAAGCCTCCTGTATACCAAGTATAAATCTTGTTTAACTGCTTTTTGAATGCAGCGTTACTGCCAGCTGCAAACATCCCGCCGGTTCCTTCAGGTGTCATTCCAGCCATGATTAATCCTCCTCAACTTCTGCGCAACCATACTCTTTGTCAAGATTATTCATATAGTGAGCGTAGTAAATAATAATCAGCACATAAATTGCTTGGGCGCCTTGTGCTGCAACCCAGTAACTAAAAGGCCAACCAAAAAACGTGAAATTTAAATCACGTGCAAAAAAACCAACTACATAGGTGATTACAAACCAAATGGCTAACAAAATCGAAGTGATTCTAAGATTTTTTTGCCAATAAATACGATGCGCTTGTGTTAGTTCCATGACCGACCTTCCTTTAATGATTTACAGCAATTGCGACGAGTTAAAAAAATTAGTGGTTGATTTATCCAGTTAAGCCTGTTTCCCTCTCGAGTTGAGCGGCAAATTTAGGTTCAAAGCCCTTTAAATGGGTAATAATTTTTAGCGCTTTATCGGGCTGTTGATTATCTACATAAACTCGTGCCATTTGATACCATGCATATGGGCTCATTGGCTGTAATTGGGTGTTTTTCTTTAGGGCAGTAAGCGCCTCGTCTAGGCGGTTTTGCTGAATTAAAACTAATCCAAGCCCATACCAGGCTTGATCTAATTTTTCATCTAAGGCAATAGCCTTACGCATGCTTATTTCAGCATCATCAATTTGACCTAACTCTTCTTGCAAAAATCCTAAGTTATACCAATCCTGTGCGCCCGCGGATGCGCCCAATACTACCTTTTTATACATCGCAATGGCACCGGGTTTATCTCCCATTTCAGTTTTAAGATAAGCTAAGCTAGATAAAACATAGGGGTCATTTGGGTAAGCAAGTAACATTTCTTCGAATTCATCGGCAGCTCTTGTTCTCATGCCCAACGCAATATAAGCAAAGGCTCGCCACTTAAATGCCTGCCAACGCATATCTAAATTCATTTGCATCCCTGCATGTCTACCGAGACGCAATGTTCAATTTTTGCTAAGGTAACTGCTATATATAAAACTGAAACAATGCAGAAAGCTACAAAAGGAATTTGCGTATCACTAATTTTTTTTGGGGCAATTAGTCTGGCCAATCTAATCCATGGGCGATTTACAATTTCGAATAACTGATAAAACATATTTGTTGCCCGTCGTTGCCCAGACAACACAAACAATAGGCCCTGACCAGCGAGAGCTAGCCCGCCGATATAGAGTATTAATTGTGCAATATTTAAAAATTGAAGCATATCTATTTTATAAACTTTATAAAACTTTCTTTTAAGCCTCTACTATAAAACCTAAAGTAGTTCGTTATAGTTTAAGAAAATAAGTGTTTTCCCTTATAAAGTTATAGTTCTTAGTAACTAGTTGCAGGTTTCCATGATCTAAATCAATGCTGCTGCCAGCCCAAAACTAACAGCATAACAAGGTATCCAATAACATAGCCAACGATGACATGCCAGCCAGCCTTAACCCATTGCACTGCAGAGCGTGCCTGTGGAAAAATACTTGCAAGCGCAACGCCAGCAGATGAGCCAAACCAAATCATTGAGCCCCCAAAACCAACCGCGTAAGCTAAGAAGCCCCAATCATAACCATCCTGACGAATAGCCAAAGCTGTCAAAGGAATATTGTCAAAAACAGCACTTAAAAAGCCTAGTCCTAGGGTTGACATTGCTGATGGTGGTGGTAGCTGTTCTACCGGCATCATTGACGCAGCCAACACGAGGGACAATAAGAAAATAGCTCCCCGGGTGGCACCTTTTAACTCCCCCCAATCTGGCTTGCTAATTGGCAAAGCTACCAAAATCGCTACCCATACTGCGGAACCAATCACTGGAAATGCTGCCAGGAAAGAGGGGAAATAAATATTGCATAAAACGTTAGCTGAAATGGCAGAAATTAAAATAAGTGCTATTGCGTACAATCGGCCCCATTGAATTTTTAGTCCTGCGGGCGCATTTTTTTGAATTGGATAAAAGGCTTGTTGTTGCCGAGCCGCGAAATAACCAAAAAATAATAAGGCAACAACTGCACCAACATAGGCATGTAGTACATCAAGAGGCGATTTACCCGCAATCCATATCATAGTTGTGGTGGTATCGCCCACCACGCTACCTGAGCCGCCTGCATTTGATGCCGCGACAATAGCCGCTAAATAGCCAATATGCAATCTTTTATGGAACACGCTAGCAGCTATCGTTCCGCCAATTAAGGCTGCTGCAATATTGTCTAAAAATGCTGACAATACAAAAATAATGATTAGCAATACAAAGCCGCCCTTCCAATCATTTGGCAGGTATTTAGGCAAAAGCTCTGGCAAATGACTCTGCTCAAACTTCTTAGCCAAGAGTGCAAAACCTAATAACAAGCCAAAGAGATTGGCAATCGTTATCCATTCGTGGCCTAAATGTAGCACAAGGCCCTTTAAACCATGCCCCTCTTGGAATGTTGAAAATAAAACTTTATAAATTGTAATTGTCACCATACCGAATACAGCCACACGAAGCGTATGGTGATGAAAGATAGCCACCCCCATTAGGGTTAAGCCAAAAAATATAAACTCAAGTGGAATATTTAACATTGTCGAAGACGCATTTTAAACAGGCAATTAATTTGCTATACAACCCATCAAGTATTGTCAACTGGGCTAACAAGCTAAGACCGGGCATGATGAGTCAATCGCCCTTGTTTCTTGAGGTGTCTATACCTAGCGCCTTGAGTTTGCGATAAAGGTGAGTGCGCTCAAGGCCGGTAAATTCAGAAATTTTGGTCATACTACCGCCCATAATTTGCATTTGATTTTCAAAGTAGGCTTTTTCAAATAGGTCTCTAGCCTCGCGTAAAGGTAAATCAAAATAGCTTTTTGCAATACCGCTGATTAATTCCATCTCGGGCTGGGTATTTTTGGCAATGGCAGCGGCATCTAAAGCTTGCCCTGTTTTGGCTAAGCCAGCGTTATATGTACCGCCAGCAGATATTACATCTTCAAGATCTGGCTTTTTCAGCGATTTTTCTAAAGCTTTATTTACGGTCTTCAGTAATTTTTGTAAAGCAATTGGCTTTTCTAAAAAGTTCATTGCTCCGATGCGGGTTGCCTCAACGGCGGTATCGATCGTGGCATGGCCTGACATCATCACCACTGGCATGGTCAACTGGCCGCTCTTAGACCACTCTTTAAGCAAAGTAATGCCATCGGTATCAGGCATCCAAATATCAAGCAAGACTAAATCGGGGCGCATTTGCTCACGAATCGTACGCGCCTGTATTGCGCTTTCTGCTGAATAAACGGTATGGCCTTCATCGCTCAAGATTTCATTAAGCAATTCACGAATTCCCATTTCATCATCAACGACCAGAATATTTGCCATATTAAGTGGGCGCTTTAGCTAAATTCATAAATACCATTGAAATTTTTGCCCCAATCACAACATCATCTTGCAAACGATTTTGTATTTCAATTTTGGCACCATGATCATCAATAATTTTTTTTACGACCGCTAAACCCAAACCAGTTCCCTTGCTCTTAGTTGTAACATAAGGTTCAAATGCCCGAGCCAATATCTTAGCTGGAAATCCACATCCTGAGTCAGTTATTGTGAGTCGTACGGCATTTTGTGAGCGATCGGCTCCTACCCCATATGGCACAACACTAGTCTTTACCTCCACTAAAGCGCTATGGTCTTTACCTTCAAGGGTAGCATCTTGCGCATTCTGCAATAAGTTATGTATTACCTGCCTTAGTTGTGTGGGGTCACCAAGAATTTCTGGGCAATTAGGATCGAGCACCACATCAATTGAGCTACCTTCATATAAGCCCAAAATCTCTTTTATCAGGGCATTGAGCGAAACTGGGCGTAACTGCGGCAAGGGGGTTCTAGCAAAATCACGAAACTCATTAACCATTTGCTTCATTGCTTGCACTTGACCAATAATTGTGGCTGTATTGCGCTTAATCATTTCTTCTTGCTCAGGAGCCACCGTGCCAAGTAATTTCTGCTGCAAGCGTTCGGCCGATAATTGAATTGGCGTTAAGGGATTTTTGATTTCGTGCGCCAATCGACGCGCTACCTCACCCCAGGCAATAGCACGCTGCGCCGAAATCACATCGCTTATGTCATCAAAGACAATCATGCGTAGGTCTCGTGTTAACTCAGTACCCCGCACAAAAAGCGTGATCCCTAATTCATTTTCATACTCGTTTGTAGCATGCAATTGGATTTGTTTTTGCCACACTGTAGGGGCCAATTTGCCTGGATCTGCTTGCTTAAGATCGCCAGAAATTTGCAGATTCATCATCGCAAATCCTTCGCGAATCGCTATATCAAACTCTTCTAGCATTGGAAAGGCTTTAATTTGCTGACCCTGCATTGCGGCTAAAGTAGTACCAAAAATACGGTCGGCGCCAGGGTTGCTTGAGACTAAATGATATTGATGGTCAAAAATACAAACGCCAGCCGTAAGACTATCTAAGACCGATTGTAAAAATGATTTTGAATCTTCAAGTGACGAACGGGCATCAGCAATTTGCTTCGTCATAATATTAAATTGGCGCGTTAGTATGCCTAACTCATCGCCAGTATCAAGCTCTGGCTTGGGCGATAAATCGCCTTGTGCAACGGCCTCAGTACCGCGCAATAGCATTAAGAGGGGTTTTGCCAACTCTCCACCCAAAAGAAGTGCCAGACTTACCGCCACAAACAGAGCAAAGAATAAAGTTAGAGTTAAGGTGCCGATATACATTTTTCGCAAGCCTGTGCGCCCTAAAGCTTTTTCTTGGTAATCGCTGTATGCAGACTGAATGGCCAGAGTATTTTTGGTGATGGCCGGAGAAACCTGCTTCACTAATTGCAAATACCAAGCCTCTCGAGGCCCTTTTGGGTTTATCCCAAAACTACTTGCAGAGGTTGACCTACTTTGCCCTATGGGCAACACCGCGCGCAAAAGATAATTTGGCGATCCATCTTCGCCAATTCGCTCATCGATAAAGCTAGCGCCGTTTAATTTATTGGCCTGAGCCAACAAGCTTGCGGTTGGTAGGGTGGCAAGCTGAATATTATTGCCTGATACAGCAATTGCAATAAGTTGCTGACGGGCATTAAAAATGGCTAGCTCTTGAACATTGGCCTGGTCCCTTAGGCGAGACAGAAAAAGAGTCAATTCTGCCGGACTTGTATTTTTGGGCATGCGCGCTATTTGTTCAGCAATATTGTGCCCATCATCTTTTAATTCTTGCAAAGACATATCTAGGGTGGCGCGGCCCAACTCTAAAGCAGAGCTAAGCGCTGTTTCAATCTTCACATCAAACCAAGTTTCAATGCTGCGGGAAACAAACTGCCAAGAAACGCCATATAAAATTATGCCGGGAACTACGCCTACCAAAGCAAAGATCATGGCTAATTTAGCAATTAATCGAGTGCCAAAACGTTTTTGTTTCCAACGGACTGTTATGACTGCGCCCAAAACTAAAATAATAGTGAGCAAACATAATCCAACTACAACATTAGCGGCGTAGAGCCAAATAAAATTATTATCAAAAAATGCAGTATTAGATGTGGCTACTGAAAGTAAAATCAACAACACCAAAGCTAAGAAGCCCGCTATAGCTGCCACGATAGGTAAGGCGCGCCGTTTCCAACCCTCTTGTATAAGCGCAGCACTCCAACTTGCCGGAATGAACCTACTGATCATTGCGCAATCACGTTTTGAAAACTAGGGGAAAAAGGAAAACGCAACCAATCGCTAGAAACATTCCAGTCGCGATTATTTAAGGCATTTACTTGAAATGGTTTTGGTAGTTTGCTTAAATCTAAGGTCATCCGTAAAGCTGCAATATAAGTTTTGCCTAAATCAATATTAGCTCGCTCAATAATTCGCCAACCGCCAATTGTTCCTGCTGCTTGCAAAGCTTCACGCATGGTGACCACTGAAAAACTGAAGCCCTCTGAAGAAATGCGATATTGCTTGGTTAAGGGCTGATATGAAACTCTGGTTAGTCGGGTTACTTGTGAGGGTCTTTCGTCAAACCAGTACCAACGCCCACGAGTGAGCTCGAATTCAGTTTGAAAAGACAAAACTAGGCCTTTTTGAAGGGCATCTTCTAAGCCTGGCGATAACTCAATATTAAAAACAGCGTTTAAAAGCCAATCGGTGTCAACACGCTCAATTTCGGCCGATTTGACTTTAATTCCTTCGGCATAAACCCCTGGGCACATTAGCAAGCCCAAGACTAGAAATAAACACTGGGTCCAATTTTTAAATCTATGGGTCATTAACCATTCTTCTTAAATAAAGCATAGTAAAAGCCATCGTGCGTTTTGGCCGGCAAAATCTGGCCAATAGAATGTAATCGTAATGCATCGGCTTGGTTCGACTCAAACCAAACCGCCTGTTCCTCCCCCTCTGCCGGAAAAAGGGAGCACGTAACGTATAACAATAAGCCGCCTGGCTTTAAAACCCGCCACATTGATTTGAGTATGGCGCGTTGCTTTAACTGTAATTGCTCAATATCGTCTTTGCGGCGCAAAAATGGAATATCGGGATGCCGCCGCACAACTCCTGAGGCCGAACAAGGGGCGTCTAATAAAATCTTATCAAATAATTTGCCATCCCACCAATTGCTCAGGGTAGCATCTGCCTCTTTAATAATGTGGGCTGAGGAATTGAGCCCTAATCGCACTAGATTGCCAGCAATTTTGCCAATGCGTTTTGCATCTATCTCTAGGCTAAGCAACTCAATCTCAGCAATTTCAAGTAAATGTGCAGTTTTACCGCCTGGTGCAGCACAAGCATCTAGCACTCGGTCTCCTGGCTGGAGGTCTAGCAAGAGCCCAGCAACTTGGGCGCCAGCATCTTGAACCGAAACAAGGCCCGCCATAAACCCGGGGATTTCGGTTACTGGCATTGGCACCTGTAATAACAGTGCGCCCTCTATCGATTGCCCACCAATAGGGGGAATTGCTGCATAAGCAAAGCCGGCCTGATCTAAAAGATCAAGATAGCTAGATCGGGATATTTTGCGCAAATTAATACGTAAACTGAGCGGCGGATGCAATGCCTGCTCAAGGCAAATTTGCTCAAATTGCTTGGGATAATTAATTTTCAATAAATTTAGCCACCATGCGGGCAAATACAAACCGCTACTGGCGTCAGGGGGGGCGCTTGAATCGGCCAAGATAGTTGGCGGCGTACTTAATTGCTGACTTATTTTTCGTAAAACTGCGTTTACTAAGCCCTTGGCATGTTTAGTATGAATCGAGTTGCCGCAGGCCTTCACTGCCTCATCCACTACGGTATGGGCTGGGTACCCGCGCTTACTATTATGGTGACGATTCATTAAAAGCACAATTGCAATACTTAAAAGGTTGTCGAGTTCTTGCGGGGGCGGTTTGGGCACATATTTTTTAATTAGGTCATGCGCCCAGCACCATTTGCGCAAAGTTTCGAAAGTTAAACTCTGCACAATCGGGCGCTCGCGGGCCGGCAAGGACGCGATCATTTCCGTTAGTGATTTGCCAACAATTACCCCTCCTATTGCATGGGTTGACAGGCTAATAGCCTTTGCTAAACCAATACTTTGTAGGGCAGGGCTGTCCGTTTGATCCATTAAGAAAGTGCGGTTTGAAACTGCATCTCGGTTTTGTACACTAAACCTAAAAACCAAGCGCGTGCGCTCATTTTTTTTCCACCTGACTTTTGTACCTGAATCAACTCAAGCACTCCTTCACCGCAAGCAACTAAAACCTCGTCTTGGTTACCAACAAAAATTGTCCCTGCAACAATAGTTTGCAGTTGTGTATTGGGCCGCACTATTTGTGAAAGCCAAATTTTTAGTTCTTCGCCATTTAATTGGGCACTTGCACCTGGAAACGGATTAAACGCACGAATCTGCCGATCAATCTTGATAGCACTTTCGTGCCAATTAATTACACCTTCACTCTTTAGAATTTTTGGTGCATAGCTAATGCCATTGCCAGACTGTGGAATACGCGCTAAAGACTGTCCCTTTTGTATGGCGGCTAAACATTGGCCAATTAGTTGTGCGCCCATTAGTGCTAAACGGTCGTGCAAACTTGCGCTGGTTTCATTAGGGGCGATGGGGGTAGCTTCGATCGCAACTTGATCTCCAGTATCTAGGCCTGCATCCATGCGCATAATGGTAATACCGGTTTCACTATCGCCTGCCTGTATTGCCCGCTGCAATGGCGCGGCTCCACGCCAACGGGGTAAGAGCGAACCATGCACATTAAAGCAGCCAAAACGCCCATCGGTCTGGGTCAAATCTAAAATAGTTTGTGGAATGAGTAAGCCATACGCCACCACCACCATCAGATCAAATTGAATCTGTGCGATAGTCTCGAAGGCGGCTTGTCCCAAAGTATTTTTCTCTAAATCGCTTGAATTAAGTTTTAAACTTGAGGGCTGTAATACGGGAATACCGCGCTCTACTGCAAGTGCCTTGACTGGGCTAATTTGCATATGTAGCCCCCTTCCAGCAGGTCTATCGGGCTGAGTAAGCACTAACACTACCTCATGTCCAGCAGCTAAAATGGCTCGTAAAGAATGCGCAGCAAATTCTGGTGTGCCCGCAAAAATAACCTTCATGATTGGCTCAATCGAGTGAATAAGCTACGTGCTTATTCACTCGCGGGTTAATAAATCGAAGGTGCGCTTTTTCATTTTTAAAGCAATTCGCGCGCGCTTTAAGGGGGATAAGTACTCAATAAAAACTTTGCCCATTAAGTGGTCCATTTCATGCTGCAGGCAAACCGCTAATAAGCCTTCTGCTTCTAGCTCGAATTCTTTCCCATTAGGATCTAATGCTTTAACTTTGACGCTTTCAGCGCGCTCTATTTCATCGAAATATTCGGGTACAGATAGGCAGCCCTCGCGCCATATTTTTTTTTCCGCACTAGCCCAAACCAATTCGGGGTTAATGAGGGCAATGAGTTGATTTTGTTCTTCTGTAATATCAATGACAATAATGCGCTCATGAATATCGACTTGCGTTGCAGCTAAGCCAACTCCTGGAGCGGCATACATAGTTTGAGCCATATCGCTCACAATCTGTTGAATGCGTGCGTTAACCTGCGTCACCGGTTTAGCAATTTTATGCAAACGCTTATCAGGATATTTAAGGACTTCTAGTTGTGCCATTTAGGAATTATCCAACAGAGTAATAAAGCTGTCCTGACAGACAAAAATTTCTTGGTGCCGACAATCAATTAATGAACACATCAATGAGTTTGGCTATTAGCCGTGAAGCGCCCAATTATCCACAACAACTACTCGACTTACACGACCCACCGAAAACGATTTATGTGTCGGGCGATGCGATGGCAATTAACAAACAGCCCTTAATTGCCATCGTTGGTGCGCGCGCCGCCTCACGCCAGGGTTTATTAGATGCAAGCCTTCTAGCGCAGGGGCTGGTCCAGCGAGGGTATGGGATTGTTTCTGGCTTGGCTCTAGGGGTCGATGGAGCAGCCCACCGGGGCACGCTAGCAGCCAATGGCTTTACCTTAGCAGTAGGCGCCACAGGTTTAGATGTGGTTTATCCCCCACAACATAGAGAGCTAGCCCAAGAAATTGCCTTAAATGGACTGCTTTTATCTGAGTTTCCCCCGGGCATAGGCCCCAAGGTCTTTCATTTTCCACGTCGTAACCGGCTCATTGCAGCCCTTTGCTTAGGGGTAGTGGTGGTTGAGGCGGCGGCGAAGTCGGGATCGTTAATTACCGCCCATCTGGCTGCCGAATTAGGTCGTGAGGTCTTTGCCCTGCCTGGTTCAATTCATTCAATGCTGGCTAAGGGCTGTCACCGGCTCATCCAAACTGGGGCTAAGCTGGTGACCTGCATTGACGATATTGTTGATGAGCTACCCCCTCATCGGCAGCAAAATAGCCTACAGACCCCAGCTCAAGACCAACTTAAGGCTGATTTATTGACGAAATCAGCCGTTTTATCCACTTTGCCACTTCTTAGATGGATAAATTATCACCCTAGCTCGATTGATGAAATCTGCCTTTTAAGTGGTATTTTGACCCAAGAGGCCCTAATCCAAGCCTTACTACTAGAGGCTAAAGGGCTTATCGAACGACTACCTGGCGAAAGGCTCAGATTGCTCCAAAAATAATGAATTTAGACTTTTCTTAAAAGTTCGGGTAATAATAAAAAAGGGGTAAATATGCCGATGACTAGCAAAATCGGTTTAAATTAGCCTTCTTTTTAATATTTTTGATTTCTCTTTAAGTTTAAATTTAGGCATCCGCGTGGCAAAAGCACCTACCAAAACTAAACCCGCCGCTTCTATCGACGGCCAAACAAAAACTTTAATCATTGCTGAAAAACCCTCGGTAGCGAATGATATTGCAAAGGCTCTTGGCGGTTTTCAGAAATACGATGACTATTTTGAAAATGCTGATTTTGTGATTTCTTCTGCCGTGGGCCATTTGTTAGAAATTGCCGCACCCGAAGAGTATGAAGTTAAGAGGGGCAAATGGTCGTTTGCTAATCTACCTGTTATCCCCCCTCATTTTGCTTTGCGCCCAATTGTTAAAACTGAATCGCGCCTCAAGGTATTACAAAAGCTTATTAAACGCAAAGACATCAGCGGCCTAATTAACGCTTGCGATGCTGGACGCGAGGGGGAACTTATTTTTCGTTTAATTGCGCAGCATGCTAAAGCCTCGCAATCCATTAGAAGGCTCTGGTTGCAATCGATGACGCCCAATGCGATTCGTGTCGGGTTTGAGCACTTACGCTCCGACCTCGATATGCAACCTTTGGCTGATGCCGCTCGCTGCCGCTCTGAGGCCGACTGGTTAGTGGGCATTAATGGTACGCGCGCTATGACTGCCTTTAATAGTAAAAGTGGCGGTTTCTTTCTCACTACGGTAGGTCGAGTACAAACGCCCACCCTCTCGGTGGTGGTAGAGCGCGAAGAGCAAATACGAAAATTTATTTCTAAAGACTATTGGGAGGTTAAGGCAGAATTTATTGCTGCGGCGGGTGTTTATGAGGGCCGTTGGTTTGATCCCAAATTTAAAAAGGGTCCTGCACAAACCGATATTCGTGAAAATCGTCTGTGGAGCGAAGCTGCAGCCCAAAGTATTGTAGCGGCCTGCAGGGGCAAAAAGGGGGCGGTAAAAGAAGAGGCTAAGCCCGCTAGCCAACTTGCGCCACAACTATTTGATTTAACTAGTCTACAGCGTGAGGCCAATGCACGTTTTGGATTTTCAGCAAAAAATACTTTGGGCTTGGCGCAAGCACTTTATGAGCGCCACAAAGTATTAACTTATCCGCGCACCGATGCACGGGCGCTACCTGAAGACTATCTCGACACAGTAAAGCAAACTGTTGAAAATTTAGCTGCCCATTCACAGGAATATAAGCCCTTTGCGCAACAAATTTTACACGGCGATGCTGCTGATAAAAACGCAAAAGCAGGTTATGGGTGGATCAAACCCAATAAACGAATTTTTGACAACTCAAAAATATCTGACCACTTTGCGATTATTCCTACTCTTGAAACACCAAAAAACTTAAGCGAGCCCGAATATAAGTTGTACGACTTAGTGGTGCGTCGTTTTCTAGCGGTATTTTTTCCGGCTGCCGAGTTTCGCGTGACCACCCGCATTACCGAGTGCTCTGGACATCATTTTAAAACCGAGGGCCGTGTCTTGGTCAGCCCCGGCTGGCTAACTGTTTATGGCAAAACAACTCAGGCTGATGATGAGTTGGTGCCAGTGCAAGCAAATGAGGCGGTGCAAAATGAAACGGTAGTAGCAGTTCCGCTTAAAACTAAGCCCCCTGCGCGCTATACCGAAGCCACTTTGCTCTCGGCCATGGAAAGTGCTGGCAAATGGGTTGATGATGATGAGATGCGTGAGGCTATGGCCGAAAAGGGCTTAGGCACTCCAGCCACGCGCGCGGCCATCATCGAGGGCCTACTGTTTGAGAAATACATGGTGCGAGAAGCCCGTGAATTAATTCCTACTGCCAAAGCATTTCAGTTGATGACCTTGCTGCGGGGCCTTGATGTTGAAGAGCTCACTCGACCCGATCTCACTGGCAATTGGGAAAATAAATTAGCCCTCATTGAGCAGGGCAAAATGAAACGTGAAACCTTCATGCAAGAAATTGCCCAAATGACTCAGCGTATTGTAAAGCGTGCCAAAGAGTACGATAGCGATACCATTCCTGGCGATTACGCTACCCTCAAAACACCGTGCCCACATTGTGGCAAAGCGGTTAAAGAAAATTACCGACGTTTTGCTTGTGATCACTGCGGCTTTACGATTAGCAAAACTCCAGGGGGGCGGGCTTTTGAATACCCTGAGGTTGAAAGCTTGTTAAAAGAAAAAACCATCGGTCCTTTACAGGGGTTTCGCAGCAAAATGGGCAGGCCATTTGCCGCCATTATTAAGTTAAGTGAAATTCCTGAGGACGACAAAGACTATCCTAATGCTGGCTTTAAGCTCGAGTTTGATTTTGGCAATAGCGCCGATGATGACGCTGAAGCAATTGACTTTACTGGTCGTGAAGCGCTGGGTGTTTGTCCAAAATGTTCGGGCGCTATTTACGAAGATGGTATGCGTTACATCTGCGAACACAATACGGGCCCAAATAAAACCTGCGACTTTAAAACCGGCAAAGTCGTTTTACAACAAGAAATTTCAACCGAGCAGCTAAAAAAACTATTAACGGAAGGCAAGACCGACTTGCTTACCAACTTTAAATCGAATCGAACTGGTCGTGGTTTTAAGGCCTATTTGGCCTTAGATTCAAGCGGTAAAATTGGTTTTGAATTTGAGGCCAAAGCCGCAGGCAAAGCCCCCGCCAAAAAACGCACAGGTGAAATTGCCGCTACTAAATCGGCTGATAAGCCCAAGCGCGCAAGTCGCGCCAAGGCCGCTGTAGAGGCTTGATTGCTCGTACTTAGTCGTCCCTGAAGATTGGCAGCTTCTTGGGCTTGCACTTGCTCGGAAATAATTGCCGCGGCTAAAGCCGACCATAAAACCCCCCGCGAGCCAAGTGCGGTAGCAAAGTAAAGCCCTGGCATAGAAGATATTGCCCCAATAATAGGTAAGCGGTCATTTGCCACGCATCGCACCCCAACAAAACTATTTGCTAAGTTTAATTCGGCTAAATTACCGTCGACATAATTAAGTAAGCTTGCGGCTTGCTGACGATTATGTGCATCGCTGCTTGTCCAGGCTGCAAGGCTGGTTTCGTTTTCATCGTAACTAGAGCCCACTACCAAAGTGTACCTTTTGGTATTTGCATCATAGCTAGCTGGTAAACAATAGCCCTCTCCAGAAATGACCACTGTTGGCAAATATTTAAGCCACGAACTTGTTGCTGAAATTTGAAATTGATTAAGCTGACCGCGCACTGGCTTTAAAGGCAACGTAATTTGCAATCCTGCCACTAATTGTTTTGCACCATGGGCGCACGCCAGTACCACTGATTTTGCTTTGGCAAGTAGCCGACCTTTTTGATCAAGTGCCTGCCAATAAACGCCATCATAGGAAATGCTTGTAACTATAGTATTGGCCTCATATGTCAACTTGTCTTGTTGGCTAAAAATGGTAGTACATGTTTTTTCAAGATTAATGGTCGCGCCTTTGGGAAACCAGATGCCATCCCGCGATACCCCTGTTAAGTGCTGTGCCTCGCTAGCGCGTAGCGGTTGGGCTGCGTCTTGGTCAAAGCCCGCGCTTACTAATTGCTCGTTCAGTAAGCTTTCATTAAATTCGGTACTGGGCTTTAGCGCTTGAAAAATTCCCTCCTCCCGCCAAAAGGGTTGCCAAGTTTGTTTGGCTAAAGCAAAGGCAATATAAGTTAGGCGCCGCAACAAGGGGCGCGCACGAATTAGTCCGGGATGGGCCAAAGCAAATGCATGGGCTGATGTTCCTGATGCGGGCTTTGGCCCCGAATCTAACACCCGAACAGTTTTTCCCTGCTGCAAAAATACTTGAGTAATTGCTGCGCCAGCAATGCCGGCACCAATCACTAAAATATCGTGCTGAGCTTGCGGCACTTAACTGCTAAGGCGCGCTTCAATTTTGCTGCGAGTTTCTAGTAGCTCTTGAGGCAATCGCTCTTTTAATTGCTCGAATAATTCGGTATGTAATTTCAGCTCGGCATTCCATGCTGCTTTATCGACTGAAATAACGGTATTAAATTGCTCATTAGAAAAATCGAGCCCAGCCCAATGTAAGTCAGCATGTTCTGGACAAATACCAAAGACCGTTTCTTGGCCCTTACCTTTGCCTTCAACCCGCTCCAAAATCCAAGCTAGTACCCGCATATTTTCACCAAAGCCAGGCCAGACATACTTGCCTTGCGTATTCTTGCGAAACCAATTAACACAATAAATTTTTGGCAACACTGCGCCGTCACTGGTTAATTTTTTGCCAACATTAAGCCAATGTTGAAAATAGTCACTCATGTTGTACCCAGCAAAAGCAATCATTGCAAATGGGTCGCGCCGCACTACACCCACTTCGCCAGTAATTGCCGCTGTGGTTTCAGAGCCCATAGTCGCAGCCATATAAACGCCCTCGACCCAGTCGCGGGCCTCACTGACCAACGGTACGGTGCTAGAACGCCGTCCGCCAAATAAAAATGCGTCAATTGGCACGCCTTCGGGATCATTCCAATTAGGATCTACCGCCGGATTATTGGTAGCAGCCATCGTAAAGCGTGAGTTAGGATGCGCTGCTTTGCGTCCTGCGGCACCATCAGCTGGCGTCCAGTCTTGACCTTGCCAATCGATTAAATGGGGTGGTGACACCTCCGTTAGACCTTCCCACCAAACATCGCCATCATCCGTTAATGCCACATTAGTGAAAATAACGTCGTGATTTAAAGAGTCAATGCAATTTGGATTGGTAACTCGGTTTGTGCCAGGAGCAACGCCGAAATAACCCGACTCAGGATTAATCGCGTACAAACGCGTTTTCCCAGTCAGCGGATCTTTCCGTGGCTTAATCCAAGCAATATCATCACCAATGGTGGTGACCTTCCAGCCTTCAAAACCTGCGGGTGGAATCATCATGGAAAAGTTAGTTTTGCCGCAGGCCGATGGAAAAGCGGCAGCGATATGGTATTTTTTGCCAGCCGGATTTGTTACTCCCAAGATCAGCATGTGCTCGGCCAACCAGCCTTGATCACGGCCCATGGTTGAGGCAATGCGCAAAGCAAAGCATTTTTTGCCGAGCAAAGCATTACCGCCATAACCAGATCCGTATGACCAAATTTCGCGAGTCTCAGGGTAATGCACAATATATTTAGTGGTGTTATTAGGCCAAGCAACGTCTTTTTCGCCCCGAGCTAGTGGCTTGCCAACCGAATGAATACAGGGCACAAAACTACCATTTGGGCCAAGTTGATCAATTACGGCTTTGCCCATGCGCGTCATGATACGCATATTAATCGCCACGTAGGGGCTATCAGAAAGCTCAACTCCAATATGGGCTATAGGCGAGCCAATGGGGCCCATAGAAAAGGGCACTACATACATCGTGCGACCACGCATGCAACCAGAAAATAAAGGTGTCAAGGTCGCGCGCATTGTGGTGGGATCAACCCAATTATTTGTTGGGCCAGCATCGACCTTTTTCTGCGAACAAATAAAAGTGCGGTCTTCGACTCGCGCTACGTCCTGAGGATCGGATAAAGCCAAATATGAATTTTTTCTTTTGGCTGGATTAAGGCGCTTAAAAGAACCCGCTTGCACCAAAAGTTCGCAAAGCTCGTCATACTCTTCTTGGGAACCATCACACCAGTGCACTTGATCTGGCTGAGTAAGGGCCGCAATTTCTGCAACCCATTGAATTAATTGCTGATTTTTAACATAATTCGGTGTACTTAAACTGGTTACACCATGAATTGCTGGTTGGTTCATCGGAAACCCTCACTGCATTTTTTGTAAAGAAATTGATTTTATCATTTGCGGCTTCATGAAAGTCCTTTTTACTACGCCTTAAATTAGCCTTTTAGGACTACTTGCCAATACAAAATTGGCTAAATATTTTTCCCAATAATTCATCTGGTAAGGTTCTCCCTGAAATTTGCTCAAGACACCCTTGAGCGAGGCGCAACTCCTCAGCAAATAACTCTAGAGTTTGGTTGCCATTTAGGCTGTGAATCTGCGCCTTTTGTAAATGCGCCGTCGTCAGGGCAATGCATTCAAGATGGCGTTGGCGAGCAATGAGTAGACCTTCATTACCCCCATCCCAACTAAAGCGTTCTACTAAGCGCTTAATTAGCTCATCGATGCCTAGGCCCGTTTTAGCAGAAATATACAAACTGCCCACTGGTTGGCTGACTTGGTTTGGTAAATTTAAGCATAAATCGGCTTTATTGATTGCCTCAATAAATACGGCGTGCTGGGGTAAGGTTGCTTTAATACGATTTTGCATTTCAACTTCTTCTTGACTCACCACTTGATTTTGTGCGCTGCCGTCGTGCAAAAAGAGCATCGCATCCGCATGGCGGATCGCCTCCCAGGTGCGCTCAATGCCAGCTTGTTCTAGCGGGTCATGGGTGGCACGCAAACCGGCAGTATCAATGACATGCACTGGCATGCCGGCTAACGTGATAGTAACTTTTATACGGTCGCGGGTAGTGCCAGCCAGGTTGGTGACGATTGCCACGTCAGCTCCGGCTAGCCGATTAAGTAGAGAGCTTTTGCCGACATTTGGGGCGCCTACTAAAACCAACTGCTTACCGTCGCGTAAAATCGCGCCTTGCGTGGCAGCCGCTTGAAGCTCGATCAGACGCTGACTAATTGTTAACAAACGCTGATGTGCCTGCGCACTTTCTAAAAAATCAATTTCTTCTTCTGGAAAATCAAGGGTCGACTCCACTAAAATACGCAGTTGTGTGATTTCCTCAACCAAGGAATTGATTGCCTGCGAAAAAGCCCCTTGCAGTGAGCGCGTTGCGCCAAGCACAGCAGCTTCGCTTTGTGCACTAATTAAATCTGCTATTGCCTCAGCTTGTACCAAATCAATTTTTCCATTGAGGTATGCGCGCTGGGTAAATTCGCCTGGCTCAGCAATGGCTAGCCCGCTCTTTTTGCCTAACTCTAAGCAACGTCTGACGACCATTTGCAGTAATTGCGGGCCACCATGACATTGCAGCTCTAAAACATCTTCGCCAGTAAAAGAGGCGGGCCCTGGGAAAAAAAGGGCCAAGGCTTGATCAATAGTTTGGCCTGTAGCATTTTTTAGTTTTACTACAACTGCTTGTCGGGCTGGCATTTCTCTGCCAACAATGGCATGCACTAACTCTGTGTGCAGGGGTGCGCCACTAATGCGCACAATGCCAACCCCCGCACCACCGGCCGCGGTGGCAATCGCAATAATAGGGATTTTTCTTGTAAGCATTACTGCGGCCCTAAGCCGCCTGTTTTTTTCCAAACATGTTATTAATTTGCCACTGCTGGGCAATCGATAGCAGGTTATTCACGACCCAATAGAGCACGAGGCCCGATGGAAAGAAAAAGAACATCACCGAAAAAATCAATGGCATGTACATCATTACCTTTGCCTGAATTGGATCGGGCGGCTTTGGGTTTAGTTTGGTTTGAACAAACATAGAAACAGCCATAATGACTGGCAAAATATAGTATGGGTCAGGCATCGAAAGATCGTGAATCCAGCCAATCCATGGGGCGTTGCGCATTTCAACCGATGACAACAGCACCCAATACAAGGCAATAAATACTGGGATTTGTACCACCACTGGCAAACAACCGCCAAGGGGATTAATTTTTTCCTTCTTGTACATCTCCATCATTGCAGCATTTAATTTTTGTGGATCGCCTTTAAATTGCTCGCGCATCGTTGTTAAGCGCGGCTGCACTTCTTTCATGCGTGCCATCGATTTATAGCTAGCAGCTGATAGTGGGAAGAAAACAAGCTTAATTAATACCGTTAACAAAACAATGGACCAGCCCCAATTGTTTACATAGCCGTAAATTTTTTCTAAAAGCCAAAAAATAGGCTTAGCCAAAATAGTGAGGTAGCCATAGTCTTTTAATAATTCGAGGCCAGGCGCTATACCCTCAAGCATACTTTCTTCTTGCGGGCCAATAAATAAACGCGCCTTTTCGGTCACGGTTGCACCAGCAGCGATTGTGCCCAATGGCACTTGCATACCCACGCGAAATAAATTTTTATCTATTTTGCCCGCGTAAATATCCCGTACGGTTTTATCAGCTGGTATCCAAGCGCTCGCAAAATAATGCTGCACCATTGCAATCCAAGCAGGCGATGCTGCGGGTACGTCTTTAGGCACCTCTTGTTTGCCTTTGTCAATGTCGGCAAAACTCAATTTTTGAAATTTATCTTTTTCGGTATAAACAGCGGGGCCCGTAAAAGTACTATAAAACTCGCTTTCTTGTTTTTCGCTGCCATCACGAACTAATTCGGTATACAAAATAATTGGGCCGGCGTTGGCGTTCGTCTGTGTCACGCTATGTCCCACTTCGACCACATAAGAGCCTGGAACCAATAAAAATAACTTCTCGAGCTTCACGCCGTTGCGTTCGGCGGCCATTACCAAAAAGGGTCGACCTGTGCCATCTTTTCCAGACGTCTGCAAGCTAAATACCGAATTATGATTCGGCAATTCGATGTTACCGCCAGCGATTAGCCCAGAACGCGCAATATATTGGTGGCTTGGGTTGAGTTGCAATAACTCTACGGGCGTTTTATCTGGATTAAATTCTTGGAGTAATTTTGCATTAACGACATTTGCACCGTTAGCGCTTATCTCAAGTCGTAAAACATCATTTTCAAGTATGAATTTTTCGGCATTATTTTGTGCAACTACGCTTATAGCCGACAGGTTGGCTTCTTTTGGCGGGCTTGCTGGAGCATTGCTCGGGGGTGCAACGGCTGTTCCGGCTTGGGGAGGTAAGTCGCCCTTGGGGCTTGGTTCAGTTGGCTTTGTAGTTGTGCTACTACCTGGCTTGGTGCCGCCCAATAAGCTTGGGCGCCCTTCGTGCAATAGCCAATTGTCATAAAGCATTAGCGCAGAAATAGCAAAAATGGCCCAAAGAATTGTTTTTTTAATATCCATAAAAAATAGAACGCCTAGGTATCGATAAATTGTTTTGATTTAACTGCTGGGTCGTATCCCCCATGGGTCCACGGGTTGCAACGCAAAATTCGCCAAACACTTAAACGCACGCCCTTAAAAAAACCATAACTGCGCAAACAGGCACAGGCGTAATGCGAACAACTCGGCTCAAATTTACATTGACCACCCAAAAATGGCGCTATGCTGAGCTGATAGGCGCGGATAAGGTAAATTCCAATGAGGTTAAGCGGGCGCATAAATTAATTCCGTTATTTTGCTACGCAAATTTATTAATTCTGCTTGTCGCAACTTGCCCCGAGTATTTTTGCCAACCGCATGCCGTAATTTGATTACTGCGTCGCGTTGCAAAGCTTTGGTTGGTGATTGCCCAACCACCGCACGGATCATGCGTTTTAGGGCGTTGCGGTCGACCGCTCTTTTAACCAATTTTTTTGCTACTGCAACGCCTAAATCAGGATTTCTTGATGTGGGTGGCTCAGCAAAATAAGCGCTCCACGAAATATTTGCTTTCGGGGGCGTTTTTAAGAGCTCTGCAATTCTGGCGCTTTTCAACGCAAGCTTAGACGGCGAGGCGTTTGCGGCCCTTAGCACGTCGGGCGTTTAATACTAGACGGCCACCGCGTGTTTTCATGCGGATACGAAAACCGTGCGTACGCTTGCGGCGGGTTACTGATGGTTGGTAAGTTCTTTTCATGATCAATCCTAAGGAAGCCGACTATTTTCCTTGCAAGTGCGCAAAAGGTCAATCAAAGAATCTATTTGTTGCTAGGAATTTCTATTCTTTATGCGTATTTTTCAGCTAAATAATTGTTTTTATGACTTATTTTTTACTTATTAACAACTTATCCACAGGTTTTCCACGCTTTTGATGCTTGTGGATAACTTTAAGAGCTAGCTACAATCAATATCTCGAAAATATGTCTAACCCGCAAACCCCTCCTGCACTACAACCCCTTAGCTCACTTGTTTTTTGGGAGGAGGCCTTGGGTTTGCTCGCCCGCGAGCTTTCGCCGCAACAATTCAAAACGTGGATTCAACCCCTTAAGCTCGGATCTTATATAGAAAGTGAGCATTTGCTTACTATTACGGCCCCAAATCGATTTAAGCTTGACTGGATTAAAAAGACTTTTACCGAACGGTTTCAAGAGCTAGCTTCAGCCTATTTTGCTACTCCAATCAGCCTAAACTTTGTGCTTGAGCTTGACCCTGATGCACTCAACCGGCAGCTACCGAGCGCTAGTGCAAGCCCAACTTTACCAAGCCCCGGCTCTAAGCAAGCCGGCAACGAGCCCGATTCAATTTTTGATGATGAAGAGTTAGCGGGCTTTAGTGATGAGCAAGTGTTTGATATTGAGGATCACTCTAAGCTCAATCCGGCGCTTACCTTTGAAACTTTTGTTACTGGCAAGGCCAACCAATTAGCCCGCGCCGCTTCGATTCAGGTGGCGCACAACCCCGGCACTTCTTATAACCCCATGTTTTTATACGGCGGTGTAGGCCTAGGTAAAACACATCTTATTCATGCCATTGGCAACCATCTTTTAAAAGAGCGGCCCAACGCCCGCATCCGCTATATTCATGCAGAACAATATGTGTCGGATGTAGTGCGGGCCTATCAGCAAAAGGCATTTGATCGTTTTAAGCGCTACTATCACTCGCTAGACCTGCTTTTGATTGATGACATTCAGTTTTTTAGTGGTAAGTCTCGTACCCAAGAAGAGTTTTTCTATGCTTTTGAGGCCCTGCTTAGCAACCGCTCGCAGGTCATTATTACCAGCGATACCTACCCAAAAGAAATGGCAGGAATTGATGAGCGCTTAATCTCGCGGTTTGATTCAGGCCTAACGGTGGCGATTGAACCTCCTGAGCTAGAAATGCGAGTGGCTATTTTGATGAAAAAAGCGGCCCAAGAAGGCATTCCAATGTCCGAGGATGTGGCTTTTTTTGTTGCCAAACACCTTCGCTCAAATGTCCGCGAACTTGAGGGGGCCCTGCGAAAAATTTTGGCTTTTGTGCGCTTTCACGGGCGCGATGTCACTATTGACGTAGCGCGGGCGGCCCTCAAAGATCTACTCTCAATTCAAAATCGGCAAATATCAGTTGATAGTATTCAAAAAGCTGTCGCAGACTTCTATAATATAAAAGTAGCCGACATGTATTCGAAGAAGCGCCCCGCCAATATTGCCCGGCCGCGACAAATTGCAATGTTTATGGCAAAAGAATTAACCCAAAAAAGTCTACCTGAAATTGGCGACCTTTTTGGTGGTCGTGATCATACGACGGTTTTACATGCGGTCAGAAAAATAGCTGAAGAGCGGGCGCATGATAGCCACTTGAATCATGAGATTCACGTTATTGAGCAAACCCTTAAGGGCTAATTTGGGGCGCATGACAGGATGTGGATAAGTCGTTGGATAATTTGTGGATAATTTGTGGATAAGTTTTTTTTGTGAGTGTTGATGTTGACCAACCCAAGGTTATCCAGAAGTTATCCAATGTTTATACAGGGCTTATCCACAACTTTTTTTCGCTGTAATTTGTTGTTCTAAAATAAGAATTTGAGTTATCCACCGATTTTAGCGGCCTTACTACTACTACTATAAAGATATATACAAGGACTTAAAAGCAATGCAACTGGTTAATACATCGAGAGATAATTTATTAAAACCGCTACAGGTTGTCAGCGGTATTGTTGAGCGACGCCATACCTTGCCAATTTTGGCCAATTTATTATTTAAAAAAGTTGGCGAAAAAATTGCCTTTGTTTCTACTGACATTGAAATTCAAATTACAACCTCAGCTAACTTTGGGGTTGGTTCAGAAGAAGTAACTACAACGGTGGCAGCAAGAAAATTGCTGGATATTTTGCGCTCACTGCCCGAGGGCCCGGTGGCACTTAGTTTAAAAGACGGCCGCATGGTAGTACAAAGCGGGCGTAGTCGCTTTTCTTTACAAACGCTAGCAGCGAGCGAGTTTCCGACAATGCAAAGCGTTGGTGAAATAACCGCATCATGGAGCATGCCGCAAAAAGATTTTCGCCAGCTGATTAGCCAGGTTCATTTTGCAATGGCCCAACAAGATATTCGTTATTATCTCAATGGTATGTTGTTGGTCCTTGAAGGTAAGCAGGTTATTGCCGTGGCTACCGACGGGCACCGTCTTGCGTTTAGCCAAACCGAGCTGGCCACTCCACCTAGTGGCAATGGTGAAAGACAAGAAATTATTATTCCAAGAAAAACCATTTTAGAATGTCAACATCTGTTGGAAGAAACAGATGCCCCATTACAAATTGGGCTCACCGCTAATCAGGTAAGGTTTAGTTTTGGTGATATTGAATTAATTTCAAAATTGGTTGAAGGCAAGTTTCCAGACTATCAACGTGTTATTCCAAAGGGGCAAAAAAATGCACTAAGCGTGAAGCGCGAAGAACTACAATCTGCCTTACAGCGCGCAGCTATTTTGACTACAGAAAAGTTTAAAGGCGTACGCTTTTCTTTGGGTCCCGACCGCATAACTATTCAGTCGACCAATGCCGAGCAGGAAGAGGCGCAAGAGGAAATCGAAACCCAATATAATGGCGATGCCGTTGAAATTGGTTTCAATGTTAGTTATTTGCTTGATGTGCTAGCCAACCTAAAATATGAAATGCTACAAATAAGTCTTGGTGATGCCAACAGTAGCGCGGTCATAACGCTTCCGGGATCAGAATCTTTTAAATATGTTGTGATGCCAATGCGGATTTAAATTAGAAAAAAATGACTGAAGAAATTAAGGTAGTTGAGCAGTACGGTGCATCATCAATTCAAATTCTCGAGGGGCTCGATGCGGTGCGCAAGCGCCCCGGCATGTATATTGGGGACACTTCTGATGGCACGGGCCTGCATCATTTGGTGTTTGAGGTTTTAGATAACGCCATTGACGAGGCCTTAGCGGGCTATTGCACCGAAATTACAGTTGTTATTCAAACCGACAACTCATTATCGATTGTCGACAATGGCCGCGGGGTGCCAACCGGCATTAAATACGACGACAAAAATGATCCCAAGCGCAGCGCAGCTGAAATTGTAATGACCGAGCTACATGCGGGCGGCAAGTTTGACCAAAACAGCTACAAGGTTTCTGGCGGCCTTCATGGTGTTGGGGTAAGCTGCGTAAACGCCCTATCTAAATGGCTCAAGCTCACCATTCGGCGTGATGGCAAAACCCACTATATGGAGTTTGCCCGTGGCGTGATTCAAAATCCCAATATTCAAATGGAAGATGGCGTTGCTGTTTCGCCGATCTTGGTTATTGGTGAAACCGAAATGTCGGGAACCGAAGTACATTTTTTGGCTGACGAAACTATTTTCGGCAAAGTTGAATACCATTATGAAATTTTAGTTAAGCGCATTCGCGAATTATCATTTTTAAATAATGGTGTGCATATTCGTTTAATTGACCAGCGCAGTGGGCAAGAGGAAGATTTTGCATTTTCTGGGGGCGTTCGGGGCTTTGTTGAGTACATTAACCAAACCAAAACCGTGCTTCATCCCAATATATTTTATGCCGAAGGCATGCGGCCCTCCGACCTTGGCGGGCAGATTACTGCAGAAGTTTCAATGCAATGGAATGACAGCTTTAGCGAGCAGGTGCTCTGCTTCACCAACAATATTCCCCAGCGCGATGGCGGCACGCATTTAACCGGCTTGCGCGCAGCGATGACACGGGTTATTAATAAATATATTGATGAACATGAAATAGCAAAAAAAGCCAAGGTTGAAATTTCGGGCGACGATATGCGCGAAGGCCTTACCTGTATTTTGTCGGTAAAGGTGCCAGAACCAAAATTTTCAAGCCAAACTAAAGATAAACTAGTGTCGAGCGAGGTGCGCGGCCCAATCGAAGAAATTGTTGCTGAAGCCCTGAGCGCTTATTTACAAGAGCGCCCTCAAGACGCCAAAATTTTGTGTGGAAAAATTGTTGATGCGGCACGTGCTCGCGAAGCAGCCCGCAAGGCCCGCGACATGACGCGCCGCAAAGGGGTTTTAGACGGCCTTGGATTACCGGGTAAGCTAGCCGATTGTCAAGAAAAAGATCCTGAAAAATCTGAACTCTTTATTGTTGAGGGTGACTCTGCAGGGGGCTCGGCCAAACAGGGTCGCGATCGGCGCTTTCAAGCAATTTTGCCCCTTAAGGGAAAAATTTTAAATGTAGAAAAAGCTCGCTTTGACAAAATGTTGGCGAGCCAAGAGGTGGTTACTTTAATCACCGTACTTGGAACGGGTATTGGCGCCGAAGAATATAAGGCCGACAAGTTGCGCTATCACCGCATTATTATTATGACCGATGCCGATGTCGACGGTAGTCACATTCGCACTTTATTACTCACCTTTTTTTATCGTCAAATGCCTGAGTTAATTGAGCGGGGCCATATTTATATTGCACAACCCCCTTTATATAAGGTTAAGTTTGGTAAGAGTGAGCAATATATTAAAGACGATGTAGAGCTAAACCAATTGCTTTTAAAAATCGCGCTTGAATCTGCCTCAATTGAAACCCCCGCCGGTGAAATTATTGCTGGTGAGGGCTTAGTTGAGCTGGCAAAAAATTATCAAGTAATTCAGTCGGTGGTTGATCGGCTATCGCGCACCATTGATGAAGATGCTTTGCGGGCTATTGCAGCCGGAGTGCCCCTTAACTTAGATACCGAGGCCGATGCCAATGCATCGGCTAAGCGCCTACTTGTGGCCTTATCAGAGGGGCTAAACCCCTTGGTTTTGCCGCCGGAAATTACGGTGCAAAAAGAAGATCGCACTGAACGCTTTAAATTATTGCTTTCACGGCGTATACACGGCAATTTAAAACTATCAGCGATTAATTCAGATTTTGTGCATGGCAGTGATTATTTAAGTCTTACGGGCGCCGCTCAGGCCTTAGCGGGCAGGGTGCTGCCAGGCTCCCGTGTACGCCGTGGAGACCCAGACAAAAATCAAAAGGAGCAGTTGGTTCAAAATTTTCGCACCGCTTTTGCTTGGTTGTTGGCTGAGGCCGAGCGCACGGTGAGCCGACAGCGCTATAAGGGTTTAGGTGAAATGAATCCCCAACAGTTATGGGAAACCACGATGGATACAGCTACTCGCCGCCTCTTGCGCGTACAAATTGAAGACGCGATTATGGCTGACCAAGTTTTCACCACCCTAATGGGGGATGAGGTTGACCCACGGCGTGCATTTATTGAAAAGAATGCGCTAATCGCTCGCAACCTAGACGTTTAAATTATGGCAAAGAAAAATCTTAAACCACCTAAGGTGGATCGGTCGCGTATTGCGGTGCGCTCCTCCGAGATTCATGGCAAGGGCGTCTTTGTGGCAAAGCCCATCAAAAAAGGCGCACCCATTATTGAATACAAGGGCAAGCGCATTTCTTGGAAAGAGGCCGAGCGCATTCATCCGCATGACCCCAAACAACCAAACCATACATTTTATTTTTCTTTAGATGATGGTCGCGTGGTTGATGCAAACCAAGGTGGAAATGCTGCCCGCTGGATTAACCACTCTTGTAAACCTAATTGCGAAACCCAAGAAGAGCGCTATGACGGCAAGCCCAGAGTATTTATCTTTGCGAAGCGGGCGCTGAAAGTTGGGCAAGAACTATTTTACGATTATTCCCTCGATGTTGAGGGACGCATTACCAAGACAATGAAGCGCGATTACGCCTGTCGCTGTGGGGCAAAAAGTTGTCGCGGTTACATGTTGGCCGCCCAAACCAAATAGCATAGGCACTAGTTGTGTTCATCACAATTCAAGAATTAGAGGCAGCTATTAATTTTTGGCGACAACGTATGCCCCCCCTAGGTGAAGAGCAGGCGCTTTCTGCTGAGGTTAGTGCCTTGGCAAAACCTTATGCGCTGTTAATTATGCAGGGCGCCCAGCGAATGCCCATCGACCTTATGAGCCCTTCAGCGCAGTTAGCTATTACTCAATATCTGGCCACTACTTAGCCCCGTTTGTTCGGGCTTATCCCTATACAAGGCAGCTCGCACCTAGTCTATTCTGTAGGGCTTATTTGTAAAAGTAATTGAGAGTTTGTGGACCATAGCGACATTATTTTAAAGACTGTTAATTTAGGCAAAACCTTTAAAGGTTTTGCAGCAGTTACCGAGGTAAATTTAGAGGTGGCCAGGGGCGGCATTCATGCCTTGATTGGTCCAAACGGCGCTGGCAAAACCACCTGCTTTAATTTACTCACAAAATTTATTGAGCCCAGTTCGGGCCATATTTACTTTAACGGCATCGATATAACCAAGGAGCGTCCCGCACAAATTGCGCGGCGCGGCATTATTCGCTCCTTTCAAATATCGGCTGTTTTCCCCCATTTAAGTGTGCTTGAAAACGTACGTATCGCCTTACAGCGCAAGCTAGGAACCGAATTTCACTTTTGGAAATCGCCCGACTCTTTAAATGTTTTAAACAATCGGGCAATGGAATTGTTGCGGGAGGTGGGGTTGGCAGAAATTGCTCAAGAGCAAACAGTTAATTTGCCCTATGGAAGAAAGCGAGCCCTTGAAATTGCTACTACCTTGGCGATGGAGCCTGAGTTGATGCTGTTAGATGAACCCACTCAGGGCATGGGGCATGAAGACGTTGCGCGGGTAACTGAGCTGATAAAACGTGTAGCCGAAGGTCGCACGGTGTTAATGGTTGAGCATAATATGAAAGTGGTTTCGGCAATCGCCGACAAGATTACCGTTTTACAAAGAGGCTTGGTCTTGGCCGAGGGCCCATATCGCGAGGTTTCAAAGAATCCGCTGGTAATAGAGGCTTACACTGGCAGTGACGCTGAGGCACAAGCATGAGCGCAGCAGCATTAGATGTGCAAAATCTCGAAGCCTGGTATGGCGAGTCACATATTTTGCATGGCATTAATTTTCGCGTTGCTGATGGCGAGGTAGTAACTTTGTTGGGCCGCAACGGTGCAGGTAGAACAACTATTCTGAAGGCTATTTTAGGGTTAACCGGCAAGCGCACTGGCTCAATTGAAGTAAGCGGCCAACAAACCATTGGCATGCCCACCTACAAAGTGGCCCACCTCGGCATTGGCTATTGCCCTGAAGAAAGAGGAATTTTTTCGAGCCTTACGGCAGAGGAGAACCTTTTATTGCCACCCGAAGTGATTAAGGGCGGCATGGGAATCGATGCTATTTATGAAATGTTTCCTAATCTCTATGAGCGTAGATTAAGCCCAGGCGCTCGGCTTTCGGGCGGTGAACAACAAATGCTCGCAATTGCCCGAATCTTGCGCACAGGGGCAAAATTATTATTGCTCGACGAAATAACCGAAGGCCTTGCGCCGGTAATCGTGCAGAAGTTAGGCGAAGTCGTAACTAAACTGAGTAAAAGTGGGTTTACGATTGTTTTGGTGGAACAAAACTTTCGTTTTGCGGCAAAGTTGGCAGATCGGCATTATGTTATTGAAAGCGGGCATGTGGTCGAAGTAGTACAACGTTCAGAATTAGCCGCTAAGGCAGAACTGTTGAATGGGTATTTAGGGGTTTGATCGGTAAATCAATGATTAAAGGAAAAAAATGAAACAGACACTAATAGCAGCAACGGCAACTGCAGTCTTAATGGGCGCCTCCGGGCTTGCCTTAGCGCAGACCCAACCGCCAGTGAAGATTGGTTTTATTACCGATATGTCGGGGCTCTATGCCGATATTGATGGTGATGGCGGCTTAGAAGCGATCAAAATGGCGATTGAGGATTTTGGTGGTACCGTTTTAGGTCGCAAGATTGAAGTCATTTCTGCTGACCATCAAAACAAGGCTGATATTGCAGCATCAAAAGCACGCGAATGGGTTGATCGCGATGGCGTCACCGTACTTTTTGGTGGCACTAATTCGGGCACCGCACTTGCTACCGCTAAGGTGGCCTTAGAGAAAAAGCGCATCTACATTAATAATGGCGCGGGCTCTTCCGCGCTTACTAACGAGCAGTGTAGTCCTTATACAGTGCACTACACCTATGACACCATTGCAATGGCCAACGGTACCGGCAAGGGCATGATTGGTAAGGGCGGAAAAACTTGGTTTTTCTTAACTGCAGACTATGCTTTCGGTTATGCGCTTGAAAAAGACGCAGCCGCAGTAGTTGTTGCGGATGGCGGCAAGGTGTTGGGTAATGTGCGGCACCCCTTAAGTGCAAGCGACTTTTCTTCTTACCTGCTGCAAGCGCAAAACTCTAAAGCCCAAGTGCTAGGTTTAGCCAACGCTGGTGGGGATACCATCAATACAGTAAAAGCAGCCAATGAATTTGGTATTACCAAGACAATGAAGATTGCAGGTCTATTGGTATTTATTTCCGACGTACATAGTATGGGCTTAAAAAGTGCGCAGGGGCTTTACGCAACCGAGGCGTGGTACTGGGATCAAAATGACGAAACGCGTAAGTTTGGGAAACGTTTTTTTGGCAAGATGAAGCGCATGCCCTCAATGGTTCAGGCTGGCAACTATTCTTCCACCATGACTTATCTCAGCGCAGTTAAGGCAGCGGGAACTGATAACGCTGATAAGGTGATGGAGCAGTTGCGGAAGGTAAAAATTAACGATATGTTTACTAAGGGCGGCTATATTCGTAAAGACGGCACCATGGTTCACACCATGTATTTGTTTGAAGTTAAAACGCCGGCTGAATCGAAATCGCCTTGGGACTATTACAAGTTAGTGAGCACAATTCCTGGTGAGCAAGCTTTTCCGATTGCGTCTTATGCGCAGTGTAATTTAAAGTAATTTTTGGAAATCTTTGGTCTTTCTACCTCAGCCCTGTTAAGCCAGCTCCTATTGGGGCTGGTTAACGGGAGCTTTTACGCCATCTTAAGTTTAGGGCTGGCGGTTATTTTTGGCCTACTAAATGTAATTAACTTTTCGCATGGCGCTATGTTTATGTTGGGGGCCATCGTGACTTGGATGGCCGGCCAATATTTTGGGCTTAATTATTGGGTGATGTTATTGTTGGCGCCAATTGTGGTTGGTGCACTGGGCGTAGTTATTGAACGCTTGTTATTGAGGCACCTTTATCAGCTTGATCATTTATATGGCCTCTTACTCACTTTTGGCTTAACCCTTTTTATAGAAGGCATCTTGCGCTCAATTTATGGCTCTTCAGGGCTGCCTTTTTCTACCCCCGAACAGCTTACTGGCGCAACTGATTTGGGTTTTATGATGTTACCTAATTACCGTGCATGGGTAGTGTTTGCTTCGCTCTCAGTTTGTTTTATTACCTGGTATGTGATTGAAAAAACCAAGCTGGGTTCGTATTTGCGCGCCGGCACTGAAAATCCAAAATTGGTACAAGCGTTTGGAATTAATTTTCCATTAATGATGACCTTAACTTATGCCTTTGGTGTTGGCCTAGCTGCTTTTTCTGGCGTACTTGCTGCGCCCATTATTCAAATTTCGCCATTGATGGGTTCAAATTTAATTATTGTTGTGTTTGCAGTGGTAGTGATTGGTGGGATGGGCTCAATCTTGGGTTCAATCTTAACGGGCCTAGGCCTAGGCTTAATTGAAGGCCTAACAAAAGTTTTTTATCCTGAGGCCTCAAATACTGTGGTGTTCGCAATTATGGCAATCGTTTTATTGTTTAGGCCAGCTGGCTTGTTTGGTCGAGAAAAATGATATTACTCACGCCGAAGATGCTAAAGCCCTCCCTGTACCTTGCGATTATTTTGCTTGGTGTTCTTGCCCCATGGCATTTCTATCCAATCTTTTTAATGAAGATTTTATGTTTTGCTTTATTTGCTGCCGCTTTTAATTTATTGCTAGGGTATACCGGCCTTCTTTCATTTGGTCATGCAGCATTTTTTGGCGGCAGTGGCTATGCAGCAGGTTTCTTTATACGTAATGCTGGCCTATCACCCGAACTTGGAATTATTTTGGGCACTTGCTTTGCGATCTGTTTGGGTGCAGCAATGGGCGGGCTAGCGATTCGCCGCCAAGGAATTTATTTTTCGATGATTACTCTGGCGTTAGCCCAAATGTTTTATTTTATTTGTTTGCAAGCGCCAATTACTGGCGGTGAAGATGGGTTTCAGGGCATTCCTAGAGGAACTTTATTTGGACTAATTGATTTGAGCAACGACCTTAATTTATATTACTTTGTTTTGTTAGTGGTGTTGTTTGGATTTTTATTAATTGCTCGCATCGTTGCCTCTCCCTTTGGACAAGTTTTAAAAGCGATTAAAGAAAATGAGCCGCGGGCTGTTTCGTTGGGTTACGATGTTAATCAATTTAAGTTTTTGGTTTTTGTTTTATCTGCTGCCCTTGCAGGCTTGGCTGGTAGCGTGCAGGCTTTAGTGTTGGGTTTTGAAACACTTAGCGATGTCCATTGGTCAATGTCGGGCCTAGTGATTTTGATGACTTTAGTTGGCGGTGTTGGCACCTTAATTGGTCCTTTGGTTGGCGCTCTGGTAATTGTGGTGCTTGAGCAGCGGGTTGGTGAAATTGGAAATTTTTTAGCCAAAATAAGCAGTGTGCAGTGGTTTAATTCACTAGGTGAATCAGTCACGATTGTGACGGGGCTCATTTTTATTTTATGTGTAATGCTTTTTCGCAAAGGCTTGGTAGGTTATTTTGTAAAGCAAAAATAACTTTCAATTTTATAAGAGCCGCTCATCGAATTTTCAATTTATTTATGGCCCCTATTGCTGGCGCTGGCTTTTTTTGCTGGGCTAGTTGATGCGGTGGCAGGTGGTGGCGGCTTAATTCAGGTTCCTGCACTCTTTGCGGCCTATCCGGAAGTTCCTCCAGCCACCCTGATGTCAACCAATAAGGTGGCAGCCATTGGCGGCACTTTAAATGCCGCCCGTCGTTATTTGCGTCATGTTAATTTGCCCTGGGCAATTGTTGGTCCAGCAATTGGGTTTGGTTTTTTTGGAGCGCTGCTAGGCGCCCAAGCAGTAGCAGTTTTTCCTGCAGAGCCTTTGCGCAAGGCGCTACCTTTTGTGCTCCTTTTTCTGCTGTTTTATACCTGGTTTCAACCAGCCTTAGGCGGTAATCACCAGCCCTCTAAGGGCCATTTTTTAAATCAACTTAAGGCCGCCGTTATGGGCTTAAGTATTGGCTTTTATGATGGGTTTTTTGGCCCAGGCGCCGGCAGTTTTTTGCTATTTGCGTTTGTGCGCTTATTTAACTTTGATTTTTTGCATGCCTCCGCCGCCACTAAGCTAGTCAATGTGGCCACTAACTTAGCCGCGATTGGTTTGTTGGCTAGCCTAGGCTTTGTTAACTGGCCGCTTGGCTTAGCAATGATGGTGGCAAATATTGCTGGCAGTCAATATGGTAGTAAGCTGGCAATTCGCCATGGCAGCACTTTTGTGCGAAAGACCTTTTTAATCGTGGTTAGTGCACTTATTGCAAAATCGGCATACGATGCATTTTTTCTTAAGTAAATCAAAGACTTATTTAAATTAATCGACTAGCATAGTAACTATTTATTGCTTTTTTCATAATTTTTGTTTCACGTGAAACAGACAAAATGCTATGATCATCGCCCTATCTTGGGTAATTCATGCGCTATTCCAAAAATTTTGATGTAATTATTGTTGGCGGGGGTCATGCTGGCACAGAGGCAGCTCTTGCTGCAGCGCGGATGGGTTGTGACACCCTCTTAATTACCCATAATATTGAAACCCTTGGAGCCATGAGTTGTAACCCCTCGATTGGCGGCATTGGCAAAGGTCATCTGGTTAAGGAGATTGATGCTTTAGGGGGCGCCATGGCCATGGCTACCGATGAGGCGGGTATTCAGTTTAGGATTCTTAATTCTAGCAAGGGGCCGGCCGTACGCGCTACTCGAGCACAAGGCGATCGGGTTTTATATAAGGCGGCAATTCGTCGGCGCTTAGAAAATCAACCCAATTTAACGCTCTTTCAGGCCGCAGTAGATGATTTGTTGGTTAGTGGTGAGCAAATTCATGGCGTCGCTACAGCATTTGGTCTTAAGTTTTATGCAAGGGCGGTAGTGTTAACTGCCGGCACCTTTTTGGGCGGTAAAATTCATGTTGGCTTAGATACTCATGCGGGCGGCAGAGCTGGTGACCCGTCAGCTAAGCTCCTATCTGCTCGTTTAAAGGAGCTACAACTACCGCAAGGTCGGCTCAAAACCGGCACCCCTCCCCGTATTGATGGGCGCACAATTGATTTTTCGGTCATGTTAGAGCAGCCTGGCGATCTCGATCCAGTTCCAAGCTTTTCTTTTTTGGGGCGTCCCGAACAGCATCCGCGCCAAGTGCCGTGCTGGATTACCCATACTAATGAGCAAACCCATGACATTATTCGCCAAGGCCTCGATCGCTCGCCGATGTATACCGGCGCGATTGAGGGTGTGGGACCGCGATATTGCCCGTCGATTGAAGACAAAATTCATCGTTTTAAGACTAAGAATAGCCATCAAATATTTTTAGAGCCCGAGGGCTTATCGACCAACGAATTCTACCCAAATGGCATTTCTACTAGCCTGCCGTTTGATGTTCAGTGGCAGCTTGTACGAAGTATTCGTGGCCTAGAATCAGCAACGATTTTGCGCCCTGGCTATGCTATCGAGTATGACTTTTTTGACCCCCAACACCTTCGCCATAGCCTAGAAACAAAGGCCATTGCTGGGCTTTATTTCGCCGGTCAAATTAATGGCACGACAGGGTATGAAGAAGCCGCCGCGCAGGGACTGCTTGCCGGCGCCAATGCGGCTTTGGCTGTATTGGGTAAAGAAGCTTGGCTACCAAAACGGAGCGAGTCTTATATTGGGGTATTGGTAGACGACCTCATTACCCGCGGGGTTCAAGAGCCTTATAGGATGTTTACCAGCCGCGCAGAATATCGGTTGAGCTTGCGGGAAGATAATGCCGATTCACGCCTTACTGCTGTCGGTCGAGGCCTTGGTTTAGTTGATGAGGCCCGTTGGGCATTCTTTTGTGAAAAGGAGGCCGCTGTTTCACGTGAAACATTGCGCCTCAATCGTATTTGGGTGGGCCCTCGTCATGAAAAAGCACCCGCATTGACGGCTATTTTGGGCCAAGCCCTAGCCCATGAGTGCTCTTTAGCAGAAATACTGCGTCGCCCCGGGCTAAGCTATGCTGAACTATTAGCAGCCGATGCTGGAGCTTGGGATAATGGCGCCTTAGCTGATGACCCGATTTTGGATCAGCAAATTAAAGATCAGGTTGAAATTTCCATTAAATATCAAGGCTATATTGAGCGACAAAGCGCTGAAATAGCCCGGCAAGCCCATTTTGAAAGCCTAAGCCTACCAAATGACTTTGATTACCATCAAGTTCGAGGGCTTTCGGCAGAAGCGCAACAGAAATTAAATTTTTATAAGCCCAGCTCTCTTGGGCATGCAGCACGTATTTCAGGGGTTACCCCCGCAGCAATTTCCTTATTGCTAGTGCACCTCAAGAAGGGGCTTAGCAAAAGCACCGCGCCCTTATGAGCGCCTTGACCGATGGACTAGAGGACTTGGGGCTTAATTTACCCACCCGTGCTATCGTCAACCTCGAGCTATTTTTACAAGAGCTAGAGCGTTGGAATCGGGTGCATAACTTAACTGCAATTACCGGAGAAAATGACTCAATAAGCTTGCATCTACTTGATTCTATTGCAATTTTACCTAAAATTGTCGATGCTATTCAAACCCAACAAGGCAGTCACGCCAGATTAGCAGACCAGCCTTTTAAAATTGCCGACCTTGGTTCGGGGGGTGGTTTGCCGGGAATTCCTTTAGCAATTGTGATGCCCGAATGGCACTTTAGCTTAATTGAAAAGGTCCGTAAAAAGACAGCTTTTTTGCAGCATTTAAAGGGCAAGCTACAGTTAAATAATATTGAAATATTGGCGAAGCGAGCGGAACAGGCTAGCCTGACCAAAGCAGGCTGTTTTGATGCAGTTATTTCACGCGCGTTTACCAATTTAGCCGATTTTTTACGCTTAGCCGAACCCTTTTTAAATTCAACCGGCTTAGTTTTTGCAATGAAAGCAAGGCTTACTCAAACCGAAATGAGTGCCATTGCTAAAGATCAATGGCGCTTGGTTTCTGCTGCCCCGGTGTCTTTACCAAACCGTTCGGTCGAGCGACACTTATTAACTTTTGCCCGCATGCGCAAATCTTTTTTATAGAAAACTTTTTACTATGGCTAAAATTTTTTGTATTGCCAATCAAAAAGGCGGAGTTGGCAAAACAACGACCGCAGTCAACTTAGCAGCGGGCTTAGTTGGTCATCAGCAACGTGTTCTGTTAATCGATTTAGATCCACAAGGCAATGCCACAATGGGCTCGGGCATAGAAAAAAGCAAGTTAAGTAAAAGTGTTTATCAAGTTTTAATTGGCCATGCAAACATTAAAGATGCTGTACAGCCATGCGCTAGCGCGGGCTATGAGGTGTTGCCAGCAAACCGTGATTTAGCGGGCGCAGAAATTGAACTGGTCGAGCTAGATGAACGCGAGTTGCGCCTAAAAAATGCCCTGAGCCAAGTAGCGCATGATTATGATTTTATTTTGATTGATTGCCCGCCAGCATTGTCATTACTCACGCTAAACGGTTTGTGTGCAGCCAACGGCGTAATTGTGCCCATGCAATGCGAATATTTTGCATTGGAAGGCTTATCAGATTTAGTTAATACGATTAAGCAGGTGCATGCAAAATTAAATCCCGATTTAATTATTATTGGATTGTTGCGGGTGATGTTTGATGCGCGTATGACTTTACAACAACAAGTTTCGGAGCAATTACTAGCGCACTTTGGCGACAAGGTATTTAGTTCAATTATTCCGCGCAACGTGCGACTGGCCGAAGCCCCCTCTTACGGAATGCCAGGCGTTACTTTTGATAAAACATCACGAGGTGCACAGGCCTATTTAGAATTTGGTGCCGAGATGGTTCAGCGTGTTCGGGACATGGATGCAATCCAAAAAAAACAGGAAGAGGTTAAGCCATGAGTGTTGCTAAGAAAAAAGGGTTGGGCCGAGGCCTTGATGCTTTGCTAGGTGAAAAAAACCAAACAGAAGACAGCAATAGCACAGTAATTTCATCATTGCCGCTAACTGTATTACAGGCTGGCAAGTATCAACCTCGTCAACAGATGAAGTCAGCAGGGTTGCAAGAGCTGGCCGACAGCATTCGTGAGCAGGGCATTATGCAACCGTTATTGGTGCGCGAAGTGGGGGCAGGTAAATATGAAATTATTGCTGGCGAGCGCCGCTTTCGTGCCGCCCAGCTAGCGGGCTTAAGCGCTGTGCCTGTATTAATCAGTGTAGCTAGTGATCGCTCTGCCGCAGCGATGGCCTTAATTGAAAATATGCAGCGCGAGGATTTAAACCCGCTTGAAGAGTCACAAGGTTTGGCGCGCCTAATCGAGGAATTCAATTTTACGCACGAGGCTGCTGCCAAAGCAGTTGGCAAATCTCGCAGCGCCATCAGTAACCTCTTACGCTTAATGCAGTTAGCTAAGCCAGTGCAAGCCATGCTGCTCGCAGGTGATATTGATATGGGGCATGCCAGGGCTTTGTTACCGTTGCCTGGCGCTAGCCAAATTATTTTGGCTCAGCGAATTGCAGCGCAAGGCTTGTCGGTAAGAGAGGCTGAAAAAATGGCTACAGCAGCAGCTATTGCAATTGGTCAAATTGGTCAAAATAAAAAAATTCAACAAGGCACAACAGCCCCGCTTACAAATCAAGATCCTGATTTACGCCGCCTGGCACAAGAAATAGCAGATTTAATTGGCTTGGCAGCTCAATTCAAAATTAAAAGACAAGGCGGTGAACTTTGCATCCGTTTTAGCCAGTTTGATGAATTAGATGCCCTACTAAAAAAGTTGGGTATTGTCAGTGTGTAATAAAAAAATACCCACTAAACAGTTTAAAAACAATTGACCAATGATCGCCTCATCACTAAAATATGCGGGCTAAATTGATTACCCAAAAAAATCAACTTCCGCCCAAGTGTCAATGGGAAGAGCCAGAAGAGGCTTTTCAGACATACAGCAAAGCAGAGATGAGCGCCTTACGGGCTGCACGGCCCGCGCAATTTTTCGCTTTGTCACCTTGGCGGGTTATTTTGGGACAACTATTGGTAACTCTGCTTAGCGCAGTTGGGTGTAGTTTTTTTGGAAGCCCGCTGGGTATAAACCTTTATACTCAGTCGGCTCTAGTGGGTGGGTTAATTGGGGTTTTACCTGCAGCCGTTTTTTTGTTGCGCTTGCAGGTAGCAAATAGACCCAATAAGCCTAGTGCGGGGCGGTTTTTGGCGGCGGTGATTTCGGGTGAATTAATAAAAATTACCCTCACCATCGCCATGTTTGTGGGGTTTGCTCTAAAGCAGCCAGATTTAAAATGGCTGCCATTGTTGCTTACTTATTTTTTGACCTTGAAATGCTATTGGCTGGTATGGCGTAACAAGTAGGCAGCAAAGCGAATGGAACAGGGAATTTTGATCGATGTCTAGTCAAGCAAATCAAGCAAGTGGGATGGCATCGCATGGTGCAGCCGATCCCATTACCCCTACCGCATATATTGCCGAACATTTACAAAACCTCAATAACATTGGTGGCAAACAAACCTCAATTATTGACTTTAATGTCATCAATCTAGATACCGTTTTTTGGACTTCGCTAATGGGTATTTTGGCGGTTGTCTTGCTGTTAATTGCTGCTCGCCGTGCCAGCCCAGGTGTGCCAGGCCGCTTTC
Organism: uncultured beta proteobacterium; assembly: GCA_903944725.1. Classification (GTDB taxonomy): domain Bacteria; phylum Pseudomonadota; class Gammaproteobacteria; order Burkholderiales; family Burkholderiaceae; genus Polynucleobacter; species Polynucleobacter hahnii. The sequence goes on along the minus strand of CAJASX010000006.1, from coordinate 10,026 downwards.
AGGCCTTAATAGAAATGTTAGTTGAGATGGTAGAAAGCCAATCAAAAAGCATTATTCATGGCAATCGTACTTATATAGCGCCATTAGCTCTTTTTGTGTTTTGCTGGATTATTTTGCTTAATACCCTCGACCTTATTCCGGTCGACTGGATTATGGGCGTAAATCATTTGGTGGAAGGCTTTGGCGTACATGTGCCGCATCACAAAATTGTGCCAACCACCGATCTCAACGCAACCCTAGGATTGTCCTTTTCGGTTTTGTTACTAGTGCTTTTCTATAGCTTCAAAATTAAAGGCGTTGGCGGGTTTATGCATGAGCTAATCTCGGCACCATTTGGGGCTAAATGGTATTTGGCACCAATTAATTTAGCCTTAAACCTAATTGAGTATGTAGCTAAAGGCGTTTCTTTAGGCATGCGACTTTTTGGCAATATGTACGCCGGTGAATTAATCTTTTTATTAATTGCACTCTTAGGAAGTATCTGGACCTTTAACCTTGACATGACTATGTTTGGGTTTGTTGGCAACGTAATTGCGGGATCAGCTTGGGCGATCTTTCATATTCTCGTTATTTTGTTACAAGCTTTTATTTTTATGATGTTGACTTTGGTCTACATAGGACAGGCACATAGTCACCATTAATTTTTTTCAACCTCACCCCTTTTAATATTTAGGAGTTAACATGCAAGCATTTTTAGCCAACATTCAGGGACTGACTGCAGTCGGTATCGGCCTTATCATTGGGCTAGGCGCCTTGGGAGCCTGTTTGGGCATTGGCCTTATGGGCGGAAAATTTATTGAAGGCGCTGCCCGTCAGCCTGAATTGATGAACGAACTACAAACCAAAATGTTCCTCTTGGCAGGTTTGATCGACGCAGCGTTCTTGATCGGCGTTGGTGTAGCAATGTTGTTTGCCTTTGCAAACCCACTGCTTGCCGTTATCAAGTAATTGTTTCGGCTTGGATGACTAATTTTGTCATCTTCCCGCTCTTAACAATACTGAAAGGAACATCGTGAATCTGAACGCGACCCTATTCGCGCAAATGATCGTTTTCTTCATTCTTTGGTGGGTAGTCGCACGCTTTGTGTGGCCACCCCTAGTGAAGGCATTAGACGATCGCGCCACTAAAGTAGCCGAGGGCTTAGCAGCAGCAGAACGTGGTAAAGCCGACTTAGCTTCAGCGAGCAAAGTTGCTGAGCAAGAATTGGCTGGCGCACGTCAAGAAGGCGCTCAACGAGTTGCCGAAGCTGAGAAGCGCGCACAAATGGCTGCGGAAGAAATTCGTGCAAATGCACAAGCTGAGGCAGCCCGAATTTTGTCTCAGGCAAAAGAAGATGCCGACCAGCAAGTGAGTCGCGCCCGTGAAATTTTACGCATCGAAGTAGCCACCTTAGCCGTACAGGGTGCTGAACAAATTTTACAACGCGAAGTTGACGCTAAATCGCATGCCGCTTTATTAGAGCAACTTAAGGCGCAGCTTTGATATGGCCGATTTAGCCACCATTGCCCGTCCTTATGCTGAGGCACTATTTAGTAGCGCTCAACCAACAGATTTGGCTTCGTGGTCCGAGCAGCTCTCCGAGTTGGCACAAATTGCTTCTGCGCCAGAATTGGCCTTGTTAGCAAATAACCCCAAGGTATCAGCTGCTGATTTAAGTCAGCTTATAGTTGGAATGGCCAAAACCAAAGTGAGTGATAAAGTGTTGAGTTTTTTGCGCTTACTAAATCAAAATCAACGCTTGGGTGTTTTGAGCGAAATTGCTGCGCAGTTTAATTTACTCAAAAATCAAAGCGAAGGCGCTGCAGAGGTAATGATCACTAGCGCTTTTCCGATTGAGGGCGAGGCTTTAACTAGTTTATTGACCAGCTTAAAGAAACGTTTTGGCGGTAAAGAATTGCGTTCAACCATTTCAATTGATCCCAGCTTAATTGGCGGAATACGCGTCCAAGTTGGCGATGAAGTATTGGACGGCTCTGTAAAAGCGCGCTTGGCTCAGATGCAAATGAGCCTTAGCGCATAAATAATGAAGAACATACGAATTAAGACCCAGGAGTAAGCAATGCAACTCAATCCTTCCGAAATCAGTGAGCTGATCAAAAGCCGAATTAGCGATTTAGGCATAGATACCCAGATGCGCAATCAAGGGACCGTTATTTCGGTTACCGATGGTATTTGCCGTGTCTATGGCTTATCGGGAGTAATGCAAGGCGAGATGCTCGAGTTTCCTGGCGGCACTATTGGCCTTGCCTTAAATTTAGAACGCGATTCAGTGGGTGCGGTGGTGCTAGGTGAATATACCCATATTAAAGAGGGTGATCCAGTCAAGTGCACAGGCCGTATTTTGGAGGTTCCCGTAGGGCCTGAATTATTAGGACGCGTGGTTGATGCATTAGGACAGCCCATTGATGGCAAAGGCCCTGTCAATGCAAAATTAAGCGACTTTATTGAAAAAGTTGCTCCGGGTGTAATTGCCCGCCAATCAGTGAGTCAGCCCGTACAAACTGGCTTAAAGGCAATTGATGCAATGGTGCCAATTGGGCGCGGCCAGCGCGAATTAATTATTGGCGATCGTCAAACCGGCAAAACAGCTGTAGCAGTTGATGCCATCATTAATCAAAAAGGCAAAGGTGTATATTGCGTTTATGTGGCTATTGGGCAAAAAGCCTCCACGATTGCTAATGTCGTACGCAAGCTTACTGAGCTCGGCGCTATGGAATACACCGTCGTCGTTGCGGCTAGCGCATCAGATTCAGCCGCAATGCAATACTTGTCTGCGTATGCAGGATGCACTATGGGCGAATACTTCCGTGATCGTGGCGAAGACGCCTTAATTGTTTATGATGATTTAACCAAACAAGCAGTAGCTTATCGACAAATTTCGCTGTTATTACGCCGCCCACCAGGCCGCGAAGCTTATCCTGGCGATGTGTTTTATCTTCACTCACGCTTACTTGAGCGCGCGGCTCGGGTAAATGCTGAGTATGTTGAGAAGTTTACAAAGGGAGCTGTAAAAGGTAAAACAGGCTCACTAACGGCCTTGCCAATTATTGAAACTCAAGCAGGCGACGTTTCTGCCTTCGTGCCAACTAACGTGATTTCAATTACCGACGGACAAATCTTTTTAGAAACCGATTTGTTCAACGCGGGTGTGCGCCCAGCCATTAACGCAGGTATTTCAGTATCGCGGGTAGGCGGCGCCGCACAAACCAAAGTAATTAAGAAATTATCGGGCGGTATTCGTACCGACTTAGCGCAATATCGTGAGCTAGCAGCTTTTGCACAGTTTGCATCTGATCTAGACGATGCTACACGCAAGCAGCTCGAGCGTGGCCGTCGAGTTACTGAATTATTAAAGCAGCCACAATATATGCCGATGCAAGTTTGGCAAATGGCCGCATCACTCTATGCTGTCAACAACGGTTTCTTTGACGACATTGATGTTAAGCAAGTGCTGCCATTTGAAAAGGGCTTGCACGAGTTTTTAAAGTCAAAATATGCCGCACTAGTTACCAGCATTGAAGATAGCAAAGACTTAAGTAAAGAAGACGAAGCTGTCTTGCGTGCAGCCGTTGAAGACTATAAGCGAGCTGCTGCGTAAATAAATCATGGCAAGCACAAAAGAAATTCGTTCGAAGATTAAAAGCGTACAAAATACGCGCAAGATCACTAAGGCAATGGAAATGGTTGCTGCATCAAAGATGCGGCGAGCCCAAGAGCGTATGCGTGCGGCTCGCCCCTATGCTGAAAAAATTCGTGAAATTGTTGCCAACTTAGCTAAAGCCAATCCAGAATATCGGCCAAGTTTTATGGCGGTACGCGAAGTAAAAACCATCGGCACAATTTTGGTCAGCACCGATAAAGGGTTGTGTGGCGGCTTAAATACCAATGTACTGCGCCTGGTGACAAATCAAGTGCGCGAAATGCAAGCCGCAAATACGCCAATTGAATTTACTGCCATTGGCGCTAAGGGCCTGCAATTTTTAAATCGCTCGAAGGCAAAAATTCTTTCTGAAGTGATTCAGCTCGGCGATACACCCCATATGGATATTTTGATTGGGTCAATTACGGCCCAATTAGTTGCCTTTGAAAAGGGTGAAGTTGATGCTGTCTATTTAGCTTACAACCGTTTTATCAATACGATGAAACAAGAGCCCGTTTTAGAAAAACTCCTGCCTTTAGAGCCAAATTCTTTAGAGCCTGAAAAATCGGCGCATACATGGGATTACATTTATGAGCCTGATGCTGAGTCAGTGCTCAATGGCTTATTAAAGCGCTATGTTGAAGCTTTAATTTTTCAAGCGGTGGCAGAAAATAAAGCGTCCGAGCAATCGGCGCGCATGGTTGCGATGAAATCGGCTTCAGATAATGCAAAAAATGTGATTGGTGAATTGCAATTAGAGTACAACAAAACGCGTCAAGCAGCGATTACCAAAGAGTTGTCAGAAATTGTTGGCGGAGCGGCAGCGGTTTAAATCGCGACCATTTAGAAATACAAAGAATTTTAGGAATTAAAAGCGGAGAAATACGATGAGCAACGGAAGCAACGGAAGCAACGGAAATATCGTGCAATGCATTGGCCCGGTGGTAGACATTCAATTTCCACGCGATCAGATGCCAAATATTTATGACGCCTTGACCTTGGTTGATAGCGGTGAAGCTTCATTTGCGGAAAAAGGTCTTACCTTTGAGGTACAACAACAAATTGGCGATGGTGTGGTGCGCACCATTGCTATGGGAGCGAGCGACGGCTTGCGCCGTGGCATGGAAGTGAAATCGACCGGACAGCCTATCTCTGTGCCAGTTGGTCCAGCAACACTTGGCCGCATTATGGATGTATTGGGACGCCCTATTGATGATGCCGGCCCGATTGCAACCGAAGAACGACGTGCGATTCATCAACCCGCACCTAAGTTTGAAGACCTAGCACCTTCAGTTGACCTACTAGAAACTGGCATTAAGGTGATCGATTTGGTATGCCCATTCGCTAAAGGCGGTAAGGTTGGCTTATTTGGCGGCGCTGGCGTTGGTAAAACTGTCAATATGATGGAGCTTATTAACAATATCGCTAAACAACATGCTGGTTTATCAGTGTTTGCTGGAGTTGGCGAGCGAACTCGTGAAGGCAATGACTTTTATCATGAGATGAAAGAGTCAAACGTGATCGATAAAGTAGCAATGGTGTTTGGTCAGATGAATGAGCCGCCAGGCAACCGTTTGCGCGTAGCTTTAACTGGCCTAACGATGGCAGAAGCATTCCGCGATGAAGGCCGCGATATTTTGTTCTTTGTCGATAATATTTATCGCTACACTTTAGCCGGAACAGAGGTTTCCGCTTTATTAGGGCGGATGCCATCCGCTGTAGGCTATCAACCTACTTTGGCCGAAGAGATGGGCAAATTACAAGAACGCATTACCTCAACTAAAACAGGTTCTGTAACCTCAATTCAAGCCGTATATGTCCCGGCAGATGACTTAACTGATCCCTCTCCTGCTACTACCTTTTTGCACTTAGATTCCACCGTAGTACTTTCGCGCGATATTGCTGCCTTAGGCATTTATCCTGCGGTTGACCCGCTTGATTCGACCAGTCGACAACTTGATCCCCAAGTCGTTGGACAAGAGCACTATGAAGTAGCGCGCGAAGTACAGATGACCCTACAACGCTATAAAGAGCTGCGCGATATTATTGCTATTTTGGGTATGGATGAATTATCACCAGAAGATAAGTTGGCAGTATCACGTGCCCGTAAAATCCAACGGTTCTTGTCACAACCATTCCACGTAGCTGAAATTTTTACTGGTTCACCAGGAAAATATGTTCCATTAAAAGAAACTATTCGCGGCTTTAAAATGATTGTGAGTGGTGAGTTAGACCATTTACCAGAACAAGCTTTTTATATGGTTGGATCAATCGACGAAGCGATTGAAAAAGCCAAAAAGCTTTAGGACAAAACATGGCAACAATTCGCATAGATGTAGTGAGTGCCGAGCAGTCTATTTTTAGTGGTGAGGCCAATTTTGTTGCGCTTCCTGGTGAAAGTGGCGAGCTAGGTATTTTGCATGGGCATACCCCGCTCATTACGCGCATTCGCCCCGGATCAGTTCGCATTGAAAAGGCTGATGGCGAGGAAGAGTTTGTGTTTGTTGCTGGCGGATATTTAGAGGTGCAGCCCGATCATGTAACGGTCTTAGCCGATACAGCTATCCGTGGCCATGATCTTGATGAAGCCAAAGCCCTCGAAGCCAAAAAACGTGCTGAAGAGGCTATGCAAAATCGTGGCAGCGAATTTGATTTGGCCTTAGCGCAATCAGAGTTTGTCATGGCTGCTGCTCAATTAGCTGCAATCGCACGCCTGCGCCGCAAAAAATAATTATTTTTTAAGTCAGCGTTGCTAAACGATCGATTCCTTAAGGCATGCTTTGGCGAGCCAACTGATCGCACTCCCTTATGGCTTATGCGCCAAGCGGGCCGATATCTTCCTGAGTACAACGCGACGCGCGCAAAAGCTGGAAGTTTTTTAGCTTTAGCAAAAAATCCCAATTTAGCTACCGAAGTTACGCTACAGCCGTTAGACCGTTACCCACTCGATGCAGCAATTTTATTTTCAGACATCTTAACCATTCCTGATGCCATGGGGCTTGGTTTGCAATTTACCGCAGGCGAAGGCCCGAGTTTTGAAAGACCTTTACGAACAGCTGATGATGTTGCAAAGTTACAAGCAGCTGATATGAATCAACTGAAATATGTATTTGATGCAGTCGCAGAAATTCGTCGGGCACTAATGCAAAATGGTCAGCAACGCGTTCCTTTAATTGGCTTTTCAGGATCTCCCTGGACCTTGGCTTGTTACATGATCGATGGCTCAAGCGCAGATGATTTTCGCCATGCCAAGACCATGATGTTTAGTCGACCCGATTTGCTGGCGCGCATACTCAAAATCAATGCGCAGTCGGTAGCACAATATTTAAGTTTGCAATTAGAGGCAGGTGCGCAGGCACTGATGATTTTTGATACTTGGGGTGGCATGCTGCCTGATAAATGGTATCAAAGTGTGTCCTTAGCCAGCATGTGCGAAGTAATAAAGCTGTTACCAAGAGAGCATCAGGGGCGCAAAGTGCCAATTATCATTTTTACTAAAGGTGGTGGCCTATGGTTAAACGATATGGCGCAGGCAGGAGCTGATGTAATCGGCCTAGATTGGACCATGTCTCTTAAGCGTGCCCGCCAGCAATTGCACACCTTACAGCAGCCAATTGCTTTACAAGGCAATATCGACCCCCTTGCCTTGTTTGCAGAGCCAGCACAAATTCAGCAATTGGCCATTGAAATTCTTAATGAGCTTGCAACTGCACCGCCAATGCGCAGCGGCCTACATGCCCTGGATGGGCATATCTTTAATTTAGGGCATGGCATTTCCCAATTTACCCCTCCAGAGCACGTTACGGCATTGGTTGAGGCCGTGATAAGCCGCTCGCAAGCACTGAGAAAATAGGCTTGGCTGGGCAAGTGGGCCCCATAAATTTGGTGCAATGCGAAAAGTTATACACATAGTTATACACACCCAATCAAGGGCATAAGAAATTCAGTAAGATTCGCTTGAAATTTCAGAATCCCCCTCGATAATTTGATGTAAGCTATTGTTTTAATTAAATTAATTCTAGGAAATTTCGACTTTAGAAGTAGTTTAAAAATAATTTTTAATGAATAAATAATGGCAAGCTAGGTGATATCCACAGACTTATCCACAAGTAAATTAAGCAGGCTAAAGCGCTTGAATGACTAGTCCTATCATTGTCCAGGTTGCTGTGGATAAACCTTTGCGCCAATTTTTTGACTACGTTTGGAATATCAAGCAATTGGGGCGAAGGCCCGAAATCGGCCAGATAGTCGAGGTTCCTTTTGGCAGGGGAAGTTTAGTGGGTGTGGTTGTGCAAGTAAGCAATCACTCTAAATTTGAACCATCGAAATTGAAGGCTGTTACGCAACTTGCACCTTTCCCCGCGCTTGATAAAAGCCTAATGCAGTTAATGGAATTTACCAGCAACTATTACATTCATGGACTTGGGGAGACCCTCCTACCAAGCATTCCGCAGTATTGGAAAAAACCTAAAAATTGGTCTAAACAGCAAGGTGCACTTACCGAAGAGACCGCGATTAGTCAGTCAGTACATGATCAGAAAATACAAAATAACGGCAAAAGTAAAGCTCTAAACAATCCAATTTTGTCGGCCGAGTTAAACCCAGATCAGGCTGCTGCTTTAGAAATACTAAAGAGCAAAAAGCAAACAAGCCATAAAAATGGGTTTGGCGTCACACTCTTACAGGGAAGAACGGGGAGCGGTAAAACAGCAGTTTTTTTAAATTGGTTAGCAAGTATTTTGGAAGAAAAAAATTCCCAGATACTCATTCTAGTTCCAGAAATTAATTTAACTCCGCAATTAGAGAGAAGTGTGCGAGCCCATTTTCCGGGCCACACAATGGCCGTGCTCCATAGCGCTTTGCCAGAAAAAAAACGAGGCATGGCTTGGTATGCGGCGCAGATAGGTCGGGCCCGAATTATTCTTGGGACGCGCTTAGCAGTATTAACACCCATTCCCAATTTAAAGGCCATTGTGGTCGATGAAGAACACGATGCATCTTATAAGCAGCAAGAAGGCACTCGCTATTCGGCACGTGATTTAGCAGTTTGGCGCGCCCATCAGCAACAAATTACCATCGTTCTTTCTTCAGCAACGCCCTCCCTAGAAACTTGGCAAGCAGTTCAAAATGGCCGTTATGAATTAATTAAGTTAAATCGGCGTGCACAAGGTGGATCTATGCCAGAAGTACGTTTGATTGATTTAAAAGATAAAAATAATCAATCTGCTGGCGCTAATAAAATACAGCTTTCAAAGCCTTTGGCTAATGCCATCGAGGCTAATTTAAAAAAACAGCAGCAGAGTTTAGTACTGCTCAATCGCCGTGGCTACGCGCCCGTGTTAACTTGCTTATCATGTGGCTGGCTTTCCCAGTGCCCACAATGTAGCGCCTACCTAGTACTCCATAAGCCAGGCGCTATCACAGCCAAGCCCGTCTTAAGTTGTCATCATTGCGGTTTAGTGAAGCCTGTGCCACGCAGTTGTCCCAGTTGCGGTGATGTTGATCTAAGGCCTATTGGTCAGGGCACCCAAAAAATTGAAGATGCAATCGGCCTTGCTTGGCCAGCAGCGCGTATTTTACGTATTGATGCAGATAGTAGTCGTAGGGGGCGTGGCGTAGAACAAATGATGCAGGCGGTACATGCGGGTGAAGTCGATATTATTATTGGCACCCAAATGATCGCCAAGGGGCACGACTATCAAAATATTAGCTTGGTTGGTGTATTAGATGCTGACGCCCGTTTATATTCTCATGACTTTCGTGCACCAGAACGTTTGTTTGCGCAACTAATACAGGTTGCAGGACGAGCAGGACGAGCAGATAGAGCAGAATCAGCCAGCCTAGAAGCCAACGCAAGAGATGTGTTAAGCACAGTAGTAAATGTTGGCGGAATAATTTATATTGAAACCCGACACCCAGATGCCGCAGTGTTTCAATTTTTAATACAACACGATGTTGATGGATTTTTAAGGCATTTAGCCATCGAACGTGAAGAAGCCCAATTGCCGCCGTTTAGCTTTCAGGCCTTAATTCATGCGGAGGGAAAATCCTTGAGTAAGACCTTGGAATTCTTAATTAAGCTAAAGCAAGAAATTATTAGCAATTTACTTCCCGAACAAAAAATTACCATTTATGATCCTGTAGCAAAGTCAATGGTTCGGCTTGCAGGCACAGAGCGTGCTCAATTAGTCATTGAGGCTACTCAACGAAATCAACTACAAGTAGTTTTAGATCAAATCGATGGCCTCTTACGCACTCAGTCACAGGGGCGAATTAGTAAGAAAGACAAAATACGTTGGTCGATTGAACGTGATCCAGCGCTCATTTAGATGAATTATGAAGCCCTATGTTAAGACCAAGCACTTGAGACTTGAAGCTAGCGTTT
>CAJASX010000005.1 GCA_903944725.1 uncultured beta proteobacterium | reverse complement strand
TCCCGGGGTTCTTTTCGCCTTTCCCTCACGGTACTTGTTCACTATCGGTCGATTACGAGTATTTAGCCTTGGAGGATGGTCCCCCCATATTCAGACAGGATTTCACGTGTCCCGCCCTACTTGTCTCTAGCCTAGTACCACCCAATAATTTTCACATACGGGACTATCACCCTATATTGTTGGACTTTCCATTCCATTTTGTTAATTACTGAGCTATCACTAGAAGGCTCTTCCCATTTCGCTCGCCACTACTCTGGGAATCTCGGTTGATGTCTTTTCCTCTCGCTACTTAGATGTTTCAGTTCACGAGGTTCGCTCCACACACCCTATGTATTCAGATGTGGGTGCCGCAAAAGCGGCGGGTTTCCCCATTCAGAAATCCCCGGATCAAAGCTTATTTGCCAGCTCCCCGGGGCTTATCGCAGGCTATAACGTCTTTCATCGCCTGTAATCGCCAAGGCATCCACCACATGCACTTATTCACTTGATCCTATAACGAGCACCATTGCTAGTAACCGTTACAGGTTTTTACTTCTACTTCTGACATGTTTGCGCCGTAATCCAAACAATTTAAAACTCTTGCTTGTATTACTTTTGATTGATGATTCAATCACTACCCATATTACTTGTCTGATGCACTCTCAAAGATACATCAGACACTTTGCTTACTCAAATTTTTAAAGAACAGCCAAAAGAAAATGGCAAAACTAAACGTTTTGAATCGCTTAGTTTTGCTATTTAGTTTGATGGTGGAGGATGACGGGATCGAACCGACGACCCCCTGCTTGCAAAGCAGGTGCTCTCCCAGCTGAGCTAATCCCCCATCGACCCACTAAGTCTATATTGCTTTTGGTGGTGGGTCTGGTAGGACTTGAACCTACGACCCCCGCCTTATCAAGACGGTGCTCTAACCAGCTGAGCTACAGACCCGTGGCTTTTGTTGTCAATCGATAAGTGTGGGCACTAAAGTTCCAGCATCATTCTCTAGAAAGGAGGTGATCCAGCCGCACCTTCCGATACGGCTACCTTGTTACGACTTTACCCCAGTCATGAACCCTGCCGTGGCAGTCGCCCTCCTTGCGGTTAGGCTAACGGCTTCTGGCAAAACCCACTCCCATGGTATGACGGGCGGTGTGTACAAGACCCGGGAACGTATTCACCGCGACATTCTGATCCGCGATTACTAGCGATTCCAGCTTCACGAAGTCGAGTTGCAGACTTCGATCCGGACTACGATGCATTTTCTGAGATTAGCTCCCCCTTGCGGGTTGGCAACCCTCTGTATGCACCATTGTATGACGTGTGAAGCCCTACCCATAAGGGCCATGAGGACTTGACGTCATCCCCACCTTCCTCCGGTTTGTCACCGGCAGTCTCTTTAGAGTGCTCTTTCGTAGCAACTAAAGACAAGGGTTGCGCTCGTTGCGGGACTTAACCCAACATCTCACGACACGAGCTGACGACAGCCATGCAGCACCTGTGTTCACTTTCCCTTACGGGCACCTAATGTATCTCTACTTCGTTAGTGACATGTCAAGGGTAGGTAAGGTTTTTCGCGTTGCATCGAATTAATCCACATCATCCACCGCTTGTGCGGGTCCCCGTCAATTCCTTTGAGTTTTAATCTTGCGACCGTACTCCCCAGGCGGCTGACTTCACGCGTTAGCTACGTTACTGAGAATGTAAATTCCCAACAACTAGTCAGCATCGTTTAGGGCGTGGACTACCAGGGTATCTAATCCTGTTTGCTCCCCACGCTTTCGTGCATGAGCGTCAGTGTTATCCCAGGGGGCTGCCTTCGCCATTGGTATTCCTCCACATATCTACGCATTTCACTGCTACACGTGGAATTCTACCCCCCTCTGACACACTCTAGCTATACAGTCACAGGCGCCATTCCCAGGTTAAGCCCGGGGATTTCACGCCTGTCTTGTATAACCGCCTGCGCACGCTTTACGCCCAGTAATTCCGATTAACGCTTGCACCCTACGTATTACCGCGGCTGCTGGCACGTAGTTAGCCGGTGCTTATTCTTCAGGTACCGTCATTCCCGGACTGTGTTAGAGCCGGTGTTTCTTCCCTGACAAAAGAGCTTTACAACCCGAAGGCCTTCTTCACTCACGCGGCATTGCTGGATCAGGGTTGCCCCCATTGTCCAAAATTCCCCACTGCTGCCTCCCGTAGGAGTCTGGGCCGTGTCTCAGTCCCAGTGTGGCTGATCGTCCTCTCAGACCAGCTACTGATCGTCGCCTTGGTGGGCTTTTACCCCACCAACAAGCTAATCAGGTATCGGCCGCTCTCATAGCGCGAGGCCTTACGGTCCCCCGCTTTCCCCCTCAGGGCGTATGCGGTATTAGCACAGCTTTCGCTGCGTTATCCCCCACTATGAGGCACGTTCCGATATATTACTCACCCGTTCGCCACTCGCCACCAGGTGCAAGCACCCGTGCTGCCGTTCGACTTGCATGTGTAAGGCATGCCGCCAGCGTTCAATCTGAGCCAGGATCAAACTCTTCAGTTTAATTCCTGTGATCCTTGCGGATCGTCGCACTCATTCAAGAAATTGACTTGGTTTAAAACCAAATCTTTTTACTGTCTTGAGTACTGTTTTATTTACATCTGTCCCGAAGGACTTGATGCCTTTACCCAGTACCCACAATTATCGATTGACTAATTTTTAAAGAAGGCTGAAATATCTTTTTTAAGAAAATTCAGCGAAGTCCGCTACTATGACAGAACAATTACACGATGTCAATACCCATATAGGTATTTTTACTTATATTTTCAGTAATTCTTTACAGAAAAGCTGGAAAATCGCTAAAAGCCCCATTATTAGGGAAAACCCTAGTTTTAGTCCCAAATTAGGTTAAAATGATGCAGTGCAAAATAAATTAAGCAGTAGCCTCGGCCCATCCGCTGCGCCCTTAATTGCTAGCTCTTTGAGTGGGCCACCAGTCAGAGAGTTGCATGGCGGTCATCGGGCCGCTATCTTGAAGCATTTTTTGCGATTAAACGCAGAAGATCGCCGCTTACGCTTTGGGGTGCCCACTGCTGATGCAGTAATTCGTCAGTATGTTAAGAAACTCGACTTTAATCAAGATGCTGTGTTTGGTATTTTTGACCTCAACTTAGCGCTTGTGGCAATTGCCCATCTAGCCTATCTGCCAGCAGACAAAAAACGTAGTCGAGCAACTGAGTTTGGTGTTTCAGTACTGCCTAAAAGTCGTTACAAAGGGTTTGGTAGTGCATTACTCGAACGCGCCATGGTGCATGCTCGTAATACAGGGGTCATCACTTTATTTGTCCATTGCCTCGCGCAAAATAAAGTGATGATGCATTTGGCGAAAAAAAGTGGCATGCAAATTGACTATGCCTTTGGCGAAGCAGACGCCTGTTTAAAATTACCACCTGCAAACCCGAGCACTATTTTGGCTGAAGCCGTCAATGTGCAATTGGCCGACTTTGATTTTGCCATTAAGTCAAACCTAAACCAGTCAAATAAAACCATTCGCTGGTTGCTTAAAAAAAATAAGCCCCAATAAAATTGGCCACATTTAAGTAGCATTATTTTTGTGTCTTGGTTTATTGCGCTGAAGTCTTTGGAGATTGAGGTGGTGGTTTATTGGCCTGATCAATGCGTTCTTTATCTGCTTCAGAAATCAAATCAAAAAATGTATAAACTGCTTTCACACCATTGGTTGAGCTAGCAATTTTCTTCGCTCTTGCAGCCTCAGCCTCGGTCAAAATACCTAACATATAAACATTTGTGCCTTCAGTCACAATATCCATTGAGTTGGATGGAAGATTGTTTGTAAAAATCATTTCTGCTTTAATTTTTGAAGTGACATAAGCGTCGTTTGCCCGCGCAGTGTAAGAGCTGTTTGGGCCAACAATTAATTCATTAAAAACCGCCCGCACATTTTTTATCTGCTTTACATCCGTTTCGGCTTGGGCTTTAATGACGGCTGTTTTTACTTCGCCAGTTAAAAGTACTTGCTGATTAAATGAACTTACATTGATGTGTGCATCATTGCCAAACTTATTACTCAGTTGTGCGCCAGCTTCTAATTGAATGCCGATGTCAGTGGCTTGCGCCCCAGCTGTGCGCCGATCGGCAAGCACGCTAGCACCGCCAGCGACAGCTCCAACAGCAATAACACCGCAAGCATTTAATAAACCAAGTGTGGCCGTTACACAGAAGAGCGCGCTTACTAAACGAGACATTATTTTCATCCTACTTTCACCTCAAATATTAATCGAGTAACACATGATCAACGCCATCACACAAGGCGTGTAAGAGCACTAAATGGGTTTCTTGAATTCGGGCAGTACGAGAAGAGGGTGCGGCTAAAAGCAAATCGTTCGTGCCCAATAAATTATTCAACTTACCGCCGCCATTACCGCTTAAAACAATTACTTTGATGCCCTTTGCTTGAGCGGCTTCAACGGCCTTAATTACATTTTTTGAGTTACCAGATGTAGAAAGGGCCAATAAGATGTCGCCGCTTTTGCCAAGGCCGCGTACTTGCTTGCTAAAAACCTCATCGTAACTATAGTCATTGCCTACTGCCGTCAAAATCGAAGTATCTGTCGTTAGTGCAACAGCTGCTAACTCACGCCGTTCTCGCTCAAATCGGCCCATCAATTCGGCCGCAAAATGTTGCGCATCGGCTGCAGAGCCCCCATTACCACAGGCCATTATCTTGCCGCCTGAGTTAAGGCAGTCAACCATTGCTAGTACCGCGAGAGCAACGGTTCTCGGTAGCTCTTTTGCCGCATCCTGTTGCACCTTAATGCTATCAAGAAAGTGCTGTGTGGAGCGCGACTGTAGGCGCGCGAGGGTGTTGTTATCCATCACAATATTATGCCCTTAGTTTAGCCATAGGGCGGCAAATTAAAGTCAAAATGCTGCCTTAAACCACTCTAGTTGCTCACCTTTGATTGCAATCACATCAAAACGGCATGGTGGGTAAGCGCTTGCGCGGAAGTAGGTTTGTAAATAATGCTCAGCTGTTTTTGATATTTTTTTTTGTTTGCTGGCATTAATGCTGCCTAAGGCGCCGCCCCAATTGCTTGAACTACGCGCCCTTACTTCTACAAACACTAAAGTATCTTGATCACGCATAATTAAATCAATTTCACCCATGCGACAGCGATAATTGAGGACTACTACGCTAAGACCTGCATGGAGTAAATAGTCTTTAGCTGCGGCTTCAGCTTTTTTGCCGATGAGATGTATGTAAATGGAGTTTTGCTATGGAATTTGGTTTTGCGGATTTTTTACAACAGCAAGATTTGCCTGCTAGCGCATTGTATGTAGTCGCTACACCGATTGGCAACTTAGGCGATATAACCTTGCGCGCATTGCATGTATTAAATTCGGTTGATGGTATTGCCTGTGAAGATACACGGCATAGCGCGGCATTGTTGCGTGCCTTTGGAATTCATAAAAAATGTATAGCCCTACATGAACACAATGAAATTACTGCTACCAAAAAAATTATTGTCTGCCTTCAACAGAATCAACGTTGGGCCTATATTTCTGATGCAGGCACCCCAGGTATTTCAGACCCTGGCGCCAAATTAGTGGCCGAAGTTCAGCGAGCGGGCTTGCGAGTGCTGCCTATTCCTGGGGCTAGTGCGCTTACTGCAATTGCCTCCGTTGGTGGTGGGGCACTAGATCATTTACAGGGTCGGTTTCAATTTATTGGGTTTTTGCCGCACAAGGTAAGTGAGCGCACCGCGGTATTAAGTGAAATAAATTTATCTGCGCAAGCCAGTATATTTTTAGAGTCTCCACATCAAATTAAAGCTAGCTTATTAGCTTTGGCAGCCATTCTTAGCCCAGAGCGAGACATAATTATTGGTCGTGAACTAACCAAAAAATTTGAGGCGATTGCTTATTTAAAAGCTATTGCAGTTGAAGCCTGGATTGAAAACGCCCCCAGTCTTAAAGGTGAATTTATAATTTTGGTGGCGGGCAATGCAAGAAGCGAATCGCAATCGCCAGACGCTGCGCAATTAAACTGCTGGATTAAGTCATTAGCCAAGTATTTAGGTAGCAAGGAAATTGCCAAGGTAGTGGCTGCTGCTACTGGCATGCCGCAAAAGGCTGCCTATCAGCTGGCGTTGATCGCTAAAAAACAATAAGCACAATAGGCCTAGAAACAATAGGCTTATTTGGCCGGCGTTTTCGCAGGAGCCGCAGCAGTGGGCATGCCATTAGTGGCGTTGGCTGCCGGCATAGTAGCAGTGGTCTCAGCTGCAGCTGCAGCGCTAAGGGTCACTTGACCAACTGGCTTAATTAACCGGGCGGTGACTTTTTCTGCATCGGCCCCGCCACCAGACTCACGCTTGCCGTTATCCACATAAACCATTAACAAAAGAATGACTAGTAGCGGCACAAAAAAACTCAGGCTAACCACAATAATTAATTGTTTTGGGGTTTTAATTAAATTGCCGTGACTATCACTCATTATTTTGCTCTTTTACGTACTTTTATTCTTAATATTTTGATTATAACGAGCCTAGAGAAGCTCTGACATTTACAATAGAGCCAAATCTCTAAATGCGCCCGTAGCTCAGTGGATAGAGTATTGGCCTCCGAAGCCAAGGGTCGCGCGTTCGATTCGCGCCGGGCGCACCAACAGGAGTAATTTTGATCCAAATCAAGCGTAAACACCTAAAAACCTCTATCATTTCATTATTAAAGCCCATATTTATATTGTGTCCAACCATTTAAACCCCTCCTATATCGATACCGCAAGCATTAATCCGCTAGCGCCTGATCAACCTTTACCGCACCGCAAGATTATTCGTAGCTGGTTAGAGCCAATGGCTAAGGGTGAAACGGGTAGGGCGACTGCATTGCTCATACTTGATGCAACGCTTTGGTTAGGAGCAATTTTTGCCACAGTGTATTTTGAAAATATTTTTATCAAAATACTTTTTGGCATGATCGCTGGCTTTGTCACTGGGCGCATATTTATTCTTGGGCATGATGCCTGCCACCAAAGCTTTACCCCCAATCGAGAACTCAACAAAATAATGGGGCGCATCGCTTTTTTACCTTCGTTAACCCCCTATAGTTTATGGGACATTGGCCACAACGTGGTACACCATGGCCAAACAAATTTAAAAGGCTTTGATTTTGTTTGGGCGCCGCTTTCTAAAGCAGAGTTTGATGCTCTGCCGTCTTGGCGAAAAACCCTTGAGCGTATTTATCGAAGTGGTTGGGGGCCAGTGCTCTATTACATGATTGAGATCTGGTGGAAAAGAGAATACTTTCCTAATTCAACCTACAAGCCAGCAAATCGCGCCATTTTTATGAAAGACAATTATTTAGTCTCGGCCTTTGCAGTCCTTTGGCTTGGAGCGCTTATTGCTGGTGCTTGGTTTACTAATCAATCGATTTTAATTACCCTACTGATGGGTTTTGCTTTGCCTTTTTTATTCTGGAATGGCATGATTGGCTTTGTGGTGTATGTGCACCATACCCATCCTTCAGTTTCTTGGTACGATAAAAAAGCCGAGTGGTTAAGGGCTCAACCCTTTGTCTCAACTACGGTTCACCTGACATTTAATTTTTTCTGGGGTGCCTTAATGCATCACATCATGGAGCATACCGCCCACCATGTCGATATGTCGGTACCCCTTTATCGCCTCAAAGAAGCTCAGACCAAGCTCGAAACTGTTTTACCCGAGCGAATTTTTATTCAAAAATTTTCTTGGAAATGGTATTTTGATACCGCTAGGGTCTGCAAACTCTACGACTTTGAAAATAAGGCGTGGCTTGACTTTAACGGCAATAAAACAGCCGATTCGGTACGAATTATGCTGACGCCTGCCCCAGCTGGCTAAAACGGGTAAAATAGCATTTCTGTAGATTAGTACCACCTCGGAATGCCTATGACCACCTCAACCACCGCCCCAACCCAAGATACTTCACAAAGCCTTAAATTTTGCTCATCCTGTAGTCGCGAGAAGCGCTTAGAAGGTGGTACGTGGATACCTACGAGCAATCGCAAACAGCGCTGGATTTGTGCTAGCTGCCTATACAACCGCACTCACCGCACGGGTTCAGCCAAAACCTAAGTTGGCTTAAACGCTAGCTTCAAGTCTCAAGTGCTTGGTCTTAACATAGGGCTTCATAATTCATCTAAATGAGCGCTGGATCACGTTCAATCGACCAACGTATTTTGTCTTTCTTACTAATTCGCCCCTGTGACTGAGTGCGTAAGAGG
>CAJASX010000004.1 GCA_903944725.1 uncultured beta proteobacterium | reverse complement strand
ATTTAGATTACAACCAACAAATGATGGCTTGGTTATTATTTTTGGAAACTCGCCCCGGGCTACAGGTGGCCCAACTAGGACTTGGTACCGGGGCCTTAGCAAAGTTTCAGTATCGTTATTGCCCAGCAGTAAAAACTACTGTAATTGAATTAAATCCAGCCGTAATTGTTGCAGCCCGCACAATGTTTTACCTACCTGATGACGATCGCCGCCTACAGGTGAGGCAAAGCGATGCTTTAGAATTTGTGCTTACCGCAACAAATGCTAAGCAATACGATGCCTTGCAGGTTGACCTCTATGATGTAGCCGCCGAGGGCCCAGTGCTAAGCTCGCTCGAATTTTATCAGGGCTGCTATGGGGTTTTACGTAGCCCTGGGGTGATGACTGTCAATTTATTTTCACAACATAAAAGCTTTAAACGTAATCTTAAAAATATTTGTAAAGCATTTCATGACCGCGTGCTGCTATTTCCTGAGTCGCACGATTGCAATGCGGTGGCAATTGCCTTTAAAGGGCCACATATATATACAGAATGGAAAAATATTAAAAAACGCGCACAATTAATTCAGGAGCAAACTGGCTTGACAACCGCAAGCTGGGCTCAGGGCCTCAGAAATGCCAATGCCAGACAAGAGCTGGCATTGGAGATTTAAGATGGCTAGACCGTAACGGTATCTGCCATTTCACGAAAGCTTTTGATTTTGTCAAAATTCATATAACGATACACTTCAGACGATTTACTATCGAGCGCAGCAACTTGCTCTAAGTATTCTTTGGGAGTCGGTAAGCGCCCTAAGAGGGCAGCGACTGCGGCTAATTCTGCCGAAGCCAAATAGACGTTCGTATCGATACCTAAACGATTGGGGAAATTACGGGTTGAGGTTGAAACAGCGGTAGCACCTTTGCGCATTTGTGCTTGATTGCCCATGCATAAAGAACATCCGGGCGATTCGAGGCGCGCCCCAGTACGACCTAAGATGCCGTAATATCCTTCTTCGGTAAGAATCATTGCGTCCATTTTGGTGGGGGGTGCAATCCATAAGCGGGTGGGTATATCTGTTTTACCTTCGAGCACTTTTCCCGCAGCACGAAAGTGGCCAATATTGGTCATACATGAGCCAATAAAGACTTCATCGATTTTTACACCAGCAACTTCAGACAGAAATTTCACATCGTCTGGATCATTAGGGCAAGCAAGAATAGGTTCTTTAATGTCATCGATATTAATTTCAATAATTTCAGCGTAAGTTGCATTTTCATCCGCTTTTAATAATTGCGGGTTGGCAATCCAGGCTTCCATGGCTTTAATACGTCGACCTAAAGTGCGCTTATCTTCATACCCATTGGCAATCATCCACTTCATTAGGGTGATATTTGAGCGCATGTATTCGATGATGGGATCTTTATTTAAGTACACAGTGCAGCCACCAGCCGAACGCTCGGCAGAGGCATCAGAAAGCTCAAAGGCTTGCTCTACTTTTAAATCAGGTAAGCCTTCAATTTCTAAAATACGGCCAGAGAAAACATTTTTCTTGCCGGTTTTTTCCACCGTTAGTAAACCGCGTTTAATGGCGTATAGAGGAATGGCATTGACTAAATCGCGCAAGGTAATGCCGGGTTGCATTTTGCCCTTGAAACGAATTAAGACCGACTCGGGCATATCGAGCGGCATTACCCCAGTTGCTGCCGCAAAAGCAACTAGCCCAGATCCAGCGGGAAATGAAATACCAATTGGAAAACGGGTATGGCTATCGCCGCCTGTTCCGCAGGTATCGGGCAGCAATAAGCGGTTAAGCCAACTATGAATCACTCCATCACCTGGATGCAAAGCGACCCCACCACGGTTAGTCATAAAGGCAGGTAATTCATGATGGGTGCGAATGTCAACAGGTTTTGGGTAGGCCGAGGTATGACAAAAAGATTGCATGACTAAATCGGCTGAAAAACCTAGACAGGCTAAATCTTTTAATTCATCACGCGTCATTGGGCCAGTGGTATCTTGTGAGCCTACGGTAGTCATGTGGGGCTCACAATACGTACCAGGAAGGACGCCTTGGCCCTCAGGAAGACCACAAGCCCGACCAACAATCTTTTGCGCCAAGCTAAAACCTTTTTGCTGATCTGGTGGGCTAACAGGCACCCGAAATTCAGTTGATGCTGCTAAGCCCATAGCAGCCCGTGCTTTTGCAGTAAGACCTCGCCCCACGATAAGCGGAATTCGTCCACCAGCACGCACTTCATCCAAAATGACTGGTGACTTTAGTTTGAATTCGGCAATGACTTTGCCATCTTTTAGCGCTTTGCCTTCATAGGGACGCAATTCAATGACATCGCCCATATTCATTTGGGATACATCTAATTCAATTGGTAATGCACCAGCATCTTCCATAGTATTAAAAAAGATTGGCGCAATTTTTCCCCCTAAGCAAACGCCACCAAAACGCTTGTTGGGCACAAAGGGAATATCTTGACCAGTCCACCACAGTACAGAATTGGTGGCCGATTTGCGAGAAGAGCCAGTGCCGACCACATCGCCCACGTAAGCAATTTGATGCCCCTTTTTCTGTAGCTCAACAATTTGCTTCATGGGACCACGCACACCGACTTCATCGGGATCGATTCCAGCGCGTGGGTTTTTTAACATCACCGTAGCATGCAAGGGAATATCGGGGCGACTCCACGCATCTGGTGCGGGAGATAAATCATCGGTATTGGTTTCGCCAGTAACTTTAAATACAGTCAGCATCATGCTTTCTGGTACGGCAGGGCGGCTAGTAAACCATTCGGCATCAGCCCAACTTTGCATTACTGCCTTGGCATTAACATTACCTTTTTCGGCTAAATCTTGCACGTCATTAAAGTAATCGAACATCAGGAGCGTTTTTTTCAATACCGCAGCCGCAGTTGCACCACATTGCGCATCGCTTAGCAAATCAACTAAGGGTTTGATGTTGTAACCCCCAAGCATGGTGCCGAGTAATTCGGTCGCCTCGATGCGTGAAAGTAGGGGTGTTTTTTCTTCGCCCTTAGCTACTTTATCGAGAAATTCAGCTTTAACCTTGGCGGCCTCATCAACGCCAGCAGGCACCCGATAGGTAATTAAATCAACCAGTTGTTTTTCGGTGCCAGCGGGCGGATGTTTTAACAGGTCGAGTAATAAAGAGGTTTGATCCTTAGTAAGGGGTAAGGGTGAAATACCAAGGGCAGCGCGTTCAGCAACTTGGGTGTTGTAGCTTTCTAACATCATTCATCCTAGAAATAAGTAATTTGGGGCAATTAAGTGCCTATTGTAAATCGTTGGCACCTTATGGACACTGTATGACACCAAGTTTGCTAGAAAAATTAGGAAAGTTAGTGAATTTTAGTATTTTAGGGCTTCGTTCACGGTATCGGTATAATTATTATTTCCAACCGAGCCTAAGCGATGACTAAATTTGTTTTTGTCACTGGCGGCGTAGTTTCTTCCCTTGGGAAGGGTATTGCAGCCGCCTCGCTAGCCGCGATTCTCGAATCACGCGGCCTGAAGGTCACCCTCCTTAAATTAGACCCCTATATTAACGTTGACCCGGGTACTATGAGCCCATTTCAACATGGTGAAGTTTTTGTCACCGAAGATGGCGCCGAAACTGACCTCGATTTGGGGCATTACGAACGTTTTATTTCGGCCAAAATGCGTAAAAGCAATAATTTCACTACTGGCCAAATTTATGAATCAGTCATTCGCAAAGAGCGACGCGGTGAATATCTGGGTAAAACTGTGCAAGTAATTCCTCATATCACCAATGAAATTCTCAGTTTTATTGAAAAGGGCGCTTTAGCTAGTCACGATGGGCATGCCGATGTCGCCATTTGCGAAATTGGTGGCACGGTAGGTGATATTGAATCTTTACCATTTTTAGAGGCCGCGCGACAAATGGGCTTGCGAATGCCCAAAGGCAGCTGTGCTTATGTGCACCTCACTTTGGTGCCTTATATAGCCAGTGCCGGCGAGCTGAAAACCAAGCCTACTCAGCATTCAGTTCAAAAGCTGCGTGAAATTGGTATTTTGCCAAACGTTTTACTCTGTCGTGCCGATCGACCCATTCCTGAAGATGAGCGCGCCAAAATTTCTTTATTTTCAAATGTGCGCGAAGAAGCAGTGATTTCTGTTTGGGATGTCGATACGATTTATAAAATTCCTGAAATGCTTCATGCCCAAGGGATGGATGACCTCATTTGTCGCGAGCTTGAGATTAAAGCCAAACCAGCCGATTTATCGGTTTGGAAAAAACTCGTTTATGAATTAGAAAATCCTAAAAATGAAATTTGCATTGGGATGGTTGGTAAATACGTTGACCTCACGGAGTCGTATAAATCGCTTATTGAAGCTTTACGTCATGCAGGTATTCATAATCAAACTAAAGTTAATATTCGTTATATTGATTCTGAGCAAATTGAAAAATCCGACACCGCTTGCTTGCATAATTTAGATGCTATCTTAGTGCCCGGTGGTTTTGGTAAACGCGGTACCGAGGGCAAAATTGCTGCAATTCGTTATGCCCGCGAAAATCAAATTCCTTATTTAGGGATTTGCTTAGGCATGCAATTAGCTGTCATTGAATTTGCCCGTCATGTGGCTCAAATTCAAGGGGCAAATAGTACCGAGTTTGACCTTGATACTCCACACCCCGTAGTGGCACTCATTACCGAATGGCTAGACCGCGAGGGCCGTATTGAAAAACGCGCTAGCGATTCCGATTTAGGTGGCACGATGCGCCTAGGCTCCCAGAGTTGCCCGGTAAAACCAACCACGCTAGCCCACCGTATTTATGGTGATGTGGTCAATGAGCGTCACCGCCATCGTTATGAAGTTAATAATGCATATGTGCCGCGCCTAGAAAAAGCAGGCTTAATTATCTCAGCGCATACCCCGACCGAATCTCTGCCTGAAATGATGGAATTACCAACTACGATGCATCCGTGGTTTTTTGGGGTCCAATTCCATCCTGAATTTACTTCAACCCCACGCGCAGGCCATCCTTTATTTCTGGCTTTTATTAAAGCGGCGCTCGAGCGACATAATGCTGTTACGCCAATAGCTGCCTAATGACCATGCCAATAACACCAATGAATTTATGTGGCTTTGAAATTGGCCTTAATCAGCCCCTATTTTTAATTGCCGGACCTTGTGTGATTGAGTCTGAGCAATCGGCCCTAGACATTGCCGGCGAATTAAAAGCCATGACGAGCGCCCTAGGTATGCACTTTATATATAAATCATCTTTTGATAAGGCTAACCGTTCATCTGGTAATTCTTATCGAGGCCTAGGTATGGAGCGGGGATTAGAAATTTTAGCCAAGGTAAAAAAACAAATTGGGGTACCTGTGCTCACCGACGTTCATGATATTCCTGAAGTTGCTCCGGTCGCAGCGATTGTCGATATTTTACAAACTCCTGCATTTTTATGTCGGCAAACCGATTTTATACGGGCATGTGCGCAAAGTGGCAAGCCAGTGAATATTAAAAAAGGTCAGTTTTTATCCCCACAAGAAATGTTTAATGTGCTCGATAAAGCACGTGAAGCTGCCCAAGAAAAAGGTTTGCCACAACAGTTTATGGTGTGTGAACGAGGGACGACTTTTGGGTACAATAATTTAGTTTCTGATATGCGCAGTTTAGCGATATTGCGTTCGACCAAAGCTCCAGTGGTGTTTGATGCAACGCATTCAGTGCAGTTGCCTGGTGGTCAGGGTAGTAGTAGTGGTGGCCAACGTGAATTTGTCCCTGTCTTGGCCCGCGCCGCCGTGGCGGTTGGAATTAGTGGCATTTTTATGGAAACCCATCCTGACCCTGCAAAAGCACTTTCTGATGGGCCTAATGCTGTGCCGTTAAATCGCATGCGAGAATTGCTTGAATCACTATTAGCAATCGATACCGTTGTTAAAAAAGATGGCATCTTGATTGAACACAATTTTTAATTTAAACGCTTTAGGAGAAGGTGCATGAGCGCCATTGTTGATATTATTGGTCGTGAAATTTTAGATTCTCGCGGCAACCCCACAGTAGAGTGTGAAGTATTGCTTGAATCGGGAGTAATTGGTCGAGCTGCGGTGCCCTCTGGCGCCTCTACTGGCTCACGCGAAGCTATCGAGTTGCGCGATGGCGATGACCAGCGTTATTTAGGTAAAGGCGTTCTAAAAGCAGTGCAGAACGTTAATACTGAAATTTCTGAAGCCGTAATGGGTCTTGATGCTAGCGAACAAGCTTTTTTAGATCACACGCTAATTGAATTAGATGGTACCCATAATAAAGCACGCCTAGGCGCTAACGCTACGCTCGCAGTTTCCATGGCCGTAGCGCGCGCGGCCGCACAAGAGGCGGGCCTGCCTTTGTATCGTTACTTTGGTGGTTCAGGCGGTATGCAATTACCCGTACCCATGATGAATATTATCAATGGTGGCGCGCACGCTAACAATAGTCTAGACATTCAAGAATTCATGATCATGCCAGTCGGGGCAAAAAACTTTCGCGAAGCTTTGCGTTGTGGCGCAGAAATTTTTCATGCTCTAAAGAAGATTTTGCAAGCTAAAAATATGCCTACCTCAGTTGGTGATGAGGGTGGTTTTGCACCCAATTTTACGAGCAATCAAGAGTGTTTACAGACTATTTTAAGTGCAATTGATCAAGCTGGCTATCAAGCTGGTGAGGATGTTGTCTTAGCCTTAGATTGTGCTGCTAGTGAATTCTATAAAGACGGCAAGTATCACTTAAGTGGTGAAAACTTACAGCTTAGTTCTACTGAATTCGCCGATTATTTAGGGCAGTTAGCCGATCAATTTCCAATTGTATCGATTGAAGATGGCATGCATGAGTCTGATTGGGATGGCTGGGCAAACATTACCGCTAAGCTTGGCAAAAAAATTCAATTAGTAGGCGATGATTTATTTGTTACTAATACTCGAATTTTGCAAGAAGGTATTGATAAAGGCGTGGCTAATTCTATCTTGATTAAAATTAATCAAATTGGCACGCTTACTGAAACTTTTGCCGCTATTGAGCTGGCTAAACGGGCCAACTATACTGCGGTTATCTCGCATCGTTCGGGCGAAACTGAAGATAGCACGATTGCTGATATTGCCGTGGGTACAAATGTAGGGCAAATTAAAACGGGGTCTTTATCGCGTTCAGATCGTATTGCTAAATACAATCAACTCTTGCGAATTGAAGAAGATTTAGGCGATATTGCTAGCTACCCAGGTAAAGCAGTTTTTTATAATTTAAAGCGTTAACTTTCATTATTTCTTGGTCTTAATAACTATTTCATTGCCATAGCCATTTCATCTCATTTCCGATACCATCTTCCATATGAGAATTATTGTTTACTCGATGCTACTACTTTTTATAGGGATTCAATATCCTTTATGGCTTGGTAAAGGAGGGTGGCTAAGGGTCTACGAGATGGAGGGTCAACTTGCTGACCAACAGGCAAAAAATCAAGCGCTTACTTTACGTAATGCAAAATTAAGTGGTGATGTAAAAGATTTAAAAGAGGGCACCCGCGCAATTGAAGAGCGGGCACGCATTGAGCACGGCATGCTTAAAGAGGGGGAATACTTTGTACAAATTTTGCCTGCTGAACAGCCCTTGGCTTCAAGTAAACCCTAGACGCTACACCTCCCAAGAAATAGACCCGTAGGGTATTAATGCCCCTTTGATGCTGGTCTAGTAGCATCACTCAATAAATCAGTTTTAAATACTTGGCGACAATCAACCGGATCAAAGGTATAGGTTTTGCCACAAAAGTCGCAGATCGTTTCAACTTCACCACGCTCTGCTAACAAGCCATCTACTTCTGGCTCGCCCAGCATCCTTAATACATCGGCCACTTTTTGACGTGAACAACGACAAGCAAATTGAATTGGTCGTACTGGAAAACTGCGCACTCCAGCCGTAGCCGATTCTTCAAGAAAAAGTCTACGCAAGGTAGTTTCTGGATCTAGGGTGAGGAGCTCTTCTGCGGTAATTGTTTCACCTAACAATTGAATGCGTTGCCAACCCTCTATCGCTAAGTCAGTATCTAAATGAGAGTGTCCACTTGAATTAGGTAAACGTTGTAAAAGTAAGCCCCCCAGATTTTTTTCGCCACTTGCTAACCAAATGCGCGTATCCAATTGTTCTGAATTGCGCATATAAAGCATAATGGCTTCAGCTACCGAGTTCACTGGCTTTGGTAGGCCACTGAAGTCATCTTGTTGCAGGGCTACAATGCCTTGATAGGGGGCTTGCCCTGGCTTGCGCTCTGCAGCATCTAAGGTGATAACTAAGCGGCCGGTATGATCTGCATCTAGTAATTCACTAAGGGTAGCGGTCTCATTAATTTCGCCGCAATCGGGTGCTAATTTTACCGTTGCGCGTAGCGTTAAATTAGCCGTACATTCCACTACTAGCAGAGAAACGAGCCCCTTGCTTTGTGCTTGAATAATTAAAGTGCCGTCAAACTTTAAACTAGCACTTAACAAGGCGGCAGCTGAAACAAAATCACCTAAGAGTTTACGTACCGCCAAAGGTTCGGTGCGGTGCTCTAAAATAGCTTGCCAAGCACTGCCTATGCTGACGATTTCTCCACGTACTGGTGCCCCATCACAAATAAATACAAGCAATTGATTCATCTGTAAAGTATGCACGGTTTTAGAAAATAGCTCATGACCTGAGATAATAAGCAATATGACTATTCGCACCCGTTTTGCCCCTAGCCCTACGGGCTTTATTCATTTAGGTAATTTACGTAGCGCCTTGTATCCTTGGGCCTTTGCACAGCATCATCAAGGCCAGTTTATTTTACGTATTGAAGATACCGATCAAGCGCGTTCAAGCCTCGAATCAGTCGAGGTCATTCTTGAAGGTCTGCATTGGTTGGGGCTTGATCCTGATGAGGGTCCGATTTATCAAATGCAACGCCTAGATCGTTATCAGGCCGTAATTCAAGAATTACTCAATGCTGGGTTAGCCTATCGTTGTTATATGAGTGAGCTTGAATTAAATTCTTTGCGTGACGAGCAAGTTGCCAACAAAGAAAAGCCCCGCTATAACGGCCTATGGCGTCCCGAGCCCGGCAAAATATTGCCAGAGCATCCGGTTGGAGTTAGTCCAGTAATTCGCTTTAAAAATCCCCTTGGCGGCAGTGTTGCATGGCAAGATGCAGTGAAGGGTTTAATTGAAATTAGTAATGAAGAGCTTGATGATTTAGTAATTGCACGTAGCGATGGCACGCCCACCTATAATTTTTGTGTCGTAGTAGACGATCTAGACATGCAAATTACCCATGTTATTCGCGGCGATGACCATGTAAATAATACCCCGCGCCAAATTAACATTATGCGTGCCTTGGGTGGTACACCCCCGGTATATGCACATTTGCCCACAGTATTAAATGAATTGGGTGAAAAAATGAGTAAACGTAATGGCGCCATGAGTGTGCGTGATTACCAAAAAGCGGGTTATTTACCTGAAGCAATTTTGAATTATTTAGCACGTTTGGGTTGGGCCCACGGTGATGCCGAAGTATTTACAAAAGAACAGTTTGTTGCATGGTTTGAGTTAGCGCATTTAGGTCGCTCGCCAGCCCAGCATAATCCAGAAAAATTACTTTGGTTGAATCATCATTACATTCAACAGGCTGATCTGACACGCTTAGCTGAATTGGTGAGGTCCTTCGCTGAAGAACGCGGTATTGATGTTCATCGGGGTCCCAATTTTGAGCAAGTAGTAGGACTGTTAAAAGATCGCGCTAGTACCCTAATAGAAATTGCGGATGGCGCTAAATTATTTTATGCGCCCGCGCCTCAACATTCTGCAGCGCAGATTGCCGCTCATATTCCGCCAACTATTAAGCCTGCTTTAAGCGATCTAAGGCACGCAATTGAGGGCTGTGAAGCATCAAAAGAAGCCTATGCGGCAGCCATTAAAGCAATCTTAGCGCAACATCAAATAAAAATGCCTGTTTTGGCTATGCCCTTGCGCTATGCTTTATTTGCTACTACCCAAACCCCTGCAATTGATGCGGTGATGGCTATTATGGGGCGCAAAGCTTGTATCGAACGGCTTGATCGGGCGCTAGGTGAATCCAGCTAATAGGCTAAACACAACGCCAAATACTTCAACAGAACAAGCTAGGAATTAAAAATAGGCTAAAATCACGTTTTGTTTTGAATATGCGGTTAGATATTTAGAGGGTTCAAGCGATTTAACGCGGGGGTATAGCTCAGCTGGGAGAGCGCTTGCATGGCATGCAAGAGGTCAGCGGTTCGATCCCGCTTATCTCCACCACTATTTTGAACAAATTAGTCCAAGTCCCCATCGTCTAGAGGCCTAGGACATCACCCTTTCACGGTGAGTACGGGGGTTCGAATCCCCCTGGGGACGCCAGTTTTGGTTTAGTGCTATTAAGCAAGTAGTCTTGTTTTACAGTGACGTTGTAAATGAAGTGCAGTATTTGGAGCGGTAGTTCAGTTGGTTAGAATATCGGCCTGTCACGCCGGGGGTCGCGGGTTCGAGTCCCGTCCGCTCCGCCAAATATCACTATAAAACAAAGGTTTACGAGCCTTTTTTTATTTAATACCTGAATAGGTTTGCTAGGGTGCTTTTATACCCTTTCTTGATGAACTTAAACAAAAAAAGAAAGCTCTAAAGTGAAGTTTCAGCTACTCTCGATACTATTTTTACTGATCACAATTGAAGCCAGTGCGCAATCTTCTGCACCGAAGGCGGCCAAGTTGTTACCCCCCGAGCAAGCATCAAGTGCTGTCATATTGAGTCCAAAATCCCTGGCTGGCACAACTTATGGAAAAGGCTTGCCATCTTTTTCTTACCCCTTAAGCAAAGCATCTTTAACTAGCTATGA
Source organism: uncultured beta proteobacterium (assembly GCA_903944725.1). Classification (GTDB taxonomy): domain Bacteria; phylum Pseudomonadota; class Gammaproteobacteria; order Burkholderiales; family Burkholderiaceae; genus Polynucleobacter; species Polynucleobacter hahnii. The sequence goes on along the minus strand of CAJASX010000004.1, from coordinate 9,600 downwards.
TGGCGGCAAAGTAAAACAGGCTGGTAGCTATAACTTTCCTGTAAGTAAAAATATTGCTGGTGTTTATATGGATTTACAGCCGGGTGCAATCAGAGAGCTGCATTGGCATGCTGATGCAGCTGAGTGGGCCTACATGATCGAAGGCAAAACCCGAATTACCTTAACAAATCCTTGGGGACAAGTTCAAATTGCTGAAGTTGAAGCAGGGGGAATTTGGTTTTTTCCTAAGGGCTGGGGCCATAGTATTGAGGCCTTAGATCAAAAGGGAGCTAAATTTATTTTGGTATTTAATAATGGTAAGTTTACTGAACAATCTTCATTTCAACTAAGCGATTGGATTTCAACAGCGCCAATAGATATGCTTACGCAATATTTTGGCTCGGAGCAATTAGTTAAACAAATGCCTAAAAAGGAAGTGTATATATCCCGCTATAACCCAAATGCTGGACCATTAAAAACTGCTTACTCCTTGAACCCCAACGCGCCGGCGATACCGGTTTCGCATATATTTAATTTATTAGGACAAAAACCAGTTACTGAAGGTAAGGGTGGCAGCCTTAAATTAGCGACCAATAAAGAGTTTCCCGCTAGCTTTGATATGTCTGGAGGGGTTATGACTCTTGAGCCAGGCGGTTTACGTGGCTTTCACTGGCACCCCAATGCAGATGAGTGGCAATTTGTGTTGAAAGGAGAGATGGAGCTGACCGTATTTGCTTCGGGTGGTAAGGCAAGCGTAAGTAAATTAAATCAGGGTGATATTGGCTACGTTCCGCTAGGATATGGACATGCCCTAAAAAACCCCTCGACGGTAACCCCAGCTGAAATTCTGATTGTATTTAACGCGGGCGATTATCAATCGATGGACCTAGACCAATGGATTTCTACCAATCCAGTCAGCACGCTTTCTAAAAGCTTGCAAATGCCAGTAGAGACCGTTGAGAAGTTATTACCAAAAAAGAAAGAGATTTTTGTGGGGCCACGGTAATACTCATAAACCATCTGTTAAGTAAACTACAATTATTTGAGGGTTAAATAATGATTCAATTTATTAGAAAATTTATTCTTGTCGCAATATTTACTTGCTGTGTAGCACTCTCAGCTAACGCTCAAAGTGATTACCCCACTAAACCAATCACCTATGTGGTGCCTTATCCCCCAGGAGGAGCGGCAGACGTATTCGCCCGTCAGTTAGCAAAAAAATTAAGTGAACGTCTTGGTAAGCCAGTGGTAATTGAAAATCGGCCTGGTGCTAACGGTAATATTGGTTCGGAATACGTCGCTAAAGCTCCAGCCGATGGCTATATGATTCTGCTTGGCTCTGCCAGCACCATCACTATTAATCCCCACCTATATGGTAAGCAGATGCCATATGACCCGATGAAAGATCTTCAGCCCGTTTCTGGTACTCATGAAATGGCTAATGTACTTGTTGTTAATCTCGCCACACCCTATAAAAACGTTGCCGATATAATCGCAGCCGCGAAAGCAAAGCCTGGAGTAATTGCCTATGCCTCTGCGGGTAACGGCAATACGATGCATTTAGCTGGAGAACAATTTAAAATGCAAGCGGATATTGATTTGCTACACGTGCCTTATAAGGGCGGCCCGCCTGCTTTAAATGATGTGCTTGGTGGCCAAGTGCCAATGATGTTTAATAATTTACCTGCCATTGTGATGCTAGTGAATAGTGGTAAGTTGCGGGCTCTAGGCGTTGGCTCAGCAAAGCGCTCGCCTTTATTACCAGGCGTGCCAACTATGGATGAGGCAGGCATGAAGGGCTATGTTTCTGTAGTTTGGAACGGTATTTTTGTACGCGCTGGAACGCCTCGTCCCATTGTTGAGCGCCTCAATCGCGAAATTGTCGCGATTCTCAATGAGCCCGATACCAAGCGTTCATTGGAAGAGCAGGGTTTCAACACAATGCCAACCACCCCCGAACAATTTGCCGAGTTAATTCGTGCCGATTACCCCCGTTGGGGAGCGTTGGTGAAAACTTCTGGCGCAAAAGTCGACTAAGTTTTGCTGGCGCATTTTTAACTAAGGCAGTGTTGCTTTTAGAGAGCCTTTATTTTGATTTGGATCAATAAATACCTGTCTAATTGCGAATTTTTTTTTATTCAATATTTTATAAATAAATAATTTGATTTACATCAAAATGACCACTTCCTAAAAATTTAGACTGGATTAAGTAAAAAAACTTAGTCTTAACTAAAAAAGGGAGTGCTTAATGAAAGTTAGAAAATTAGTGGTTGCGCTAGCGGCTGGTTGTTTGTTGGCACCGGCTATTACTCAAGCCCAGGCAGTAGAAAATCCATGGATGGTAAGGGTGCGTGCCGTTTATTTAGACTGGGCCAATGGTCAGTCGGGGGGCACAGGGGCAGTGCAGTCATTAAATGTTCAGGCTGAAAAAGAATGGATACCGGAACTTGATATCACTTACTTTTTTACCAAAAATATTGCTACGGAGCTGGTCTTAACTTACCCCCAAAAGGTAAAAATTAATGCGGGTTCGAATCAAGGTAATATAGGCACCATTAGTGCGCTACCGCCTTCTTTAGTATTGCAGTATCACTTTACTGATTTGGGAGCATTTAAACCCTATGTTGGGGCAGGCATCAATTACACTATTTTCAGTAATCGGGCTAATTTTCCAGCGTTAAATAATGGTGTAACCGTCAACCAATCTAGTGTTGGCTTTGTGGGGCAAATTGGCCTTGACTACATGTTTGATAAAAATTGGGGCCTGAACATTGATCTGAAATACATTACCATGTCAACCGATGTACAAACTGTTTCAGGCGGCACAAACTTGGGTACTTTAACCTTGAACCCTTGGACCCCAGCAGTTGGCGTAACTTATCGCTTCTAAGGTAATTTACTTCTAAGGTAATTTAGTAGGGCAGATTAGGCAAAATAGCGAGCCGATACTAAGGCTCGCTACAATGCTATATATGCCCCAATTTGCTGCTAATCTTACGCTTCTATTTAATGAGGTTCCTTTTCTTGAGCGCTTTGAAAAAGCCTCGCAAGCTGGCTTTAAGGCGGTTGAATTTCTGTTTCCTTATGCTTATGCGGCAGACGAAATTAAGACCCTGTTAGATCAATATCATTTAAAGTTAGTTTTACATAACCTACCACCAGGTAATTTTGAAAGTAATGAGCGCGGCATAGCTTGCCTGCCAAATCGCATTGATGAATTTCGCTTAGGAGTCGCTACGGGTATTCAGTACGCAGAAATCTTAGGTGTTAAGCAACTAAATTGTTTAGCAGGTATTACCCCGCAGGGCATTGATGCTCAGTTATTACGCCAAACTCTTATCGCAAATTTGCAATACGCAGCAAAAGAATTTCAAGCTGCAGGGCTGAAATTATTAATTGAACCCATTAATACCTTTGATATACCCAACTTTTATTTATCTCGTACCGAGCAAGCCATTGCAATCTTAGATGAGGTAGCTGCCCCGAATGCTTTTTTGCAATTTGATATTTACCATGCGCAACGGATGGCAGGGGAGTTAGCTAAGACTATTGAGTTATATTTACCGCGTATTGCCCATATGCAACTAGCCGACAATCCGGGAAGAAATGAACCTGGCACAGGCGAAATTAATTACTGCTTTTTATTTGAGCTAATCGATCGCTTGCAATATTCTGGCTGGATTGGCTGCGAATATAAACCCCTGACAAGCACTCAAGCAGGATTGGGTTGGATGAAACACCTCAAGAACGATTTGGCGCAATGACCCAAGATACTTTGCAATTAGTTTATTTGCACGGCTTTCGCTCTTCACCAAATTCCTCTAAAGCAAAATTAACTGGTGCAGCTGTGCAGGCAAAAATTGATGCTGGCGCTGCGCTACATTGGTTTTGCCCACAACTTCCACCAGCACCACAAAAAGCAATTGACTTAGTGCTCAGCCAGCTTCAGACCACTCAACCTGCCCGAGTTGCAATCATTGGCTCTTCACTAGGCGGGTTTTATGCTAATTGGCTAGCTGAGCACTTGGGTTGTCGCGCGGTGGTTTTAAATCCTGCGGTCTATGCAGCTCGTGAATTAGCCCCTTATGTTGGCGAATTAACCCAATATGATAGCCACGAACCTTTCGACTTTAAAGCTGAATATATAGAAGAATTAAAAGCATTACAAATAATGCAAATAACTGCTCCCGAGCGCTATTTTTTAATGGCCGCTAAAGGAGATGAGTTGCTTGATTGGCGTGAGATGGTTGATTTTTATGCCAATGCGCATCAATTGGTCCTCGAAGGAAGTGATCATGGCTTAAGTGAATATAGCCACTACTTACCTCGGGTGCTTGATTTTGTCGGAGCTGGTAGCCAAGCCTAAGCCCCTTTTTTAATCCCTCTTAAGAGTACGGAATAGTAGCGCAAACCCCCAATCCATTGATAGAGCTGTTACTTTTCTGTAAGATAGGGGTGAAGGTTCGTTATTAAGGCCTACTCTTAATGCATGCGGATCGCAGAAAGGAGCTGTTGTGCTTAGTATTTTGAAGTTAGATGCAGGGGGTATTCCCCAGTGCTGGGTGAATGCCGAAGAGGCTACTAAGCATTACGCTGATAAAAGTGTACTGTGGACATTAGGCGACCCAATCGCAGTAATGCGCGGCGGTATCTCTCGCCTTACAGGCCAGCAATCAATTATTGAACTACATTCCATTTTGGCCGTTAAAGGCTCTGCTCGCATCAATTTATTTGATGTTGTGCCTGCCATTACCAAGCGCAAATTATTTAGGCGCGATCGTGGCCTTTGTGCTTATTGTGGACATGAGGTAACTGAGAATGATGCCGAGGCTGAGCATATAGTCCCCAATAGTCGTGGTGGAAAATATGCCTGGATGAATTTAGTCATTGCCTGCCGCCCTTGTAATCAGCGCAAAGGTAATCGCACTCCTGAGAGTTCTGGGATGAGCTTACTGTATACACCTTATATGCCCAGTCTCTACGAGGACATGATTCTAAAAGGGCGTAATATTTTGGCAGATCAAATGGATTTCTTGGCTGCCAAATTACCCAAAGAAAGTCGCTTACTGGAAGGCACTTTCTGGGATTAAAAGTTCTATTTGGCGCGCTGGCAATTTCATTACTGGCACACCTGCTTATCTTTTTTGGCTTACCCTTTATTTCTGTTGGAGATCAGCTGGTTGCGCCAGAAGAGCAAACTATTCAAGCAGTTCTAAAAGTTGAAAAAGTTCAACCAATTGAAATAAAGCGTGGGCAAAAGAAAAAATTCGCTCCAACCGTATCAAGTAACAACGGCTCAGCGATTAGCGGAAGCTCCAGTGGCACTGAAGCAGAAGGGGAGGAGGGCGGAATAACTCAAAAAGGGCAAGCTTTTCGCTTACCCAGCTCGGCTACAATTTTTTATGATGCGTATGCCGATGGCCAAATGAATCAAACGGGGCGGGTTGATTGGGTCGCAAATGAGGGCGGCTATCGACTTTATATTAATATACCGTTTGCCTTTGTTGGGCCGTTTGTTTTTGAGTCGCGTGGCGTGGTTGATAAATACGGTCTTGCTCCAGCCATTTACTGGACCCAACGCGGTGAAAAACCGCCTCGATATTCTCGTTTTGATCGTGACGACAAAGGCGGGGGGAAAATGTTTTTTACTGAAAAGCCTGAATTTACTCCAGATATTTTGCCTGGCACCCAAGATCGTTTTAGCCTAATGTTTCAGCTAGCTTCTTTACTCAATGGCAGCGATAAGATTGATGAAGCAGGGGTAGTGCGTGAAATTCCCGTGGTCGATTACAACACCCTTGAGATGTGGCAATTTCTGAGTTTTGGTGAGGAATTAAAATCGGATGCGATTCCCTCCTTGGGTCAAACAGCGGTGCGCCACTATCGTTTAATTCAAAGAGCTAATGATCCCTATAAGCGGCAGGTAGATATTTGGTTAGCAAAAGATTTGGAATGGTTGCCGGGTAGGGTGCGCACCTTAGAAGCAAACGGCAGGGTGTTTGAGTTGGTATTTAAACAGCGGGCAGATTAGAATCTGCGTCTTTAGCCTTTGCGGCCCTACTAATTAGCGTGCCAAGCATATTAAATAACGCGGCCCCCGACATTGAGGCGGCGAAGATGCCTGAAAAGGCAATCACAATGGGTAGTATTCGCCAGCTCTTAGCAAGCTCAAAACTGCCAAAGCCCACTGTCACATACATTTCACCAGCAAAATAAAATGTTTCTGGATTAGAGGGGAAAATATTTAGCGGGATTAGAGCGTAAGTCCACATCACAATATCGATTAAATGTCCCAAAATAATCAGCACGATAGCAACAAAATAAGCCACAAAAGCAGCTAAACGAAAGCCATAAAAATACTGGCCAGCAATCCGGTAGTGCTGTATTAACCAACTGCGAATGGTATTAAAACAAATCACCACGAGCAGTACATAAACTCCGTGGAAAGTTAGCATAAAACCGACAAAAACTAAAATCCAATAGATTTGCTGATTACCGATATCGATATAAATTTGCTTAAATAGGTCTGTCAGGGAGGGAAGATAGCTTAGAAAATCCATATTTAAAGCTGGGCTATTTCTTATTTGACATAATAATGATTATACGCATATTTGGTCTATTTACAATATCTAAGATTGTTGCCATTTATAGCTTAAAGCCTTGCCAGCTCAGCCTAATTCCCACGTGGCATTACCATCATATGAGTATATTTCTGCTTATATAGCTTAAGCCATCTACTTGATAGGCCCTCACTAATATCAGCTCTTTCGAATAGATCGGCTACATCAATTGCCGTAAAACCCTGGTGATTAACAATTTGCATGTCTGCGCCGTTCTTTAGTAATAAGCTAACCGTATTAATATTGCCAGAACGCACCGCCATCATTAATGGGGTTGTATTGCTTTCGCTTAATGCGTTAACTGCAGCACCTTGTTCGAGCAAATAAGCGGCAACCTCTGTTTGGCCGGTAGTAGCCGCGTAATGAAGCGGTGTCCAACCCTCTCGATTAAAGATTGCCGCCTTTTTTTCAACTAAATACTTTACTTCAGGCATTAAGCCATAAAGGGAAGCCATCATTAGGGTGTTTTCCCCATTGCGATTGGCAGCGTCAATATCGACCTGCTGCTCATCCATTAATAGGTAGAGCACTTTCATTGAGCGGTCCTCTATGGCTAGCAATAACAAAGGCGTGCCTTTAGGATCGCGCATATTTGGGCTAATTAAGCCTTGATTAAGTAAGAACTGCATGCCTCTAATATCGTCAAATTTGGCTGCTTTAATGGCATCCAACTGAGCAGCAGGGGTTTGGGCTAAAGCTGGCATAAATGCAAAAATAGCAAACCCGCTATAAATAATGCAGTTCCGTAATTTACTGGAAAACGCCCTACTAATAAAATTGCTATTTAACCTTAGCATGAAGCCCTATCTATATGAAAACAATTAAAAAAATTCTTTGATGTTTGCTCTGCTACAACCTCAATAGATAATCCTTTTAGGCTGGCAATAAAGCGGCCAACATCGGCAACCCAAGCCGGCTCATTGGTCTTGCCACGATGCGGTACGGGTGCTAAATAAGGAGAGTCGGTTTCAATTAACATGCGCTCTAGAGGAATTTGGCGACAGGTTTCTTGTAGATCCTTGGCGTTTTTAAAGGTCACAATGCCCGAAAATGAGATATAAAATCCTAAATTAATAGCCGCTAAAGCCACTGCCGTGCTCTCTGTAAAGCAATGCATCACCCCCCCAATGCGCTCTGCACCCTCTTCTTGCATGATTCGAATGGTATCTTCAGAGGCGGCGCGGGTATGAATAATAAGCGGCTTATGCGCCCGAATGGCAGCTCTAATGTGGGTGCGAAAGCGCTGGCGCTGCCATTCCATCGACTCGTAACTGCGCTCACCATTGCGGTAATAATCTAAGCCGGTTTCGCCAATGGCAATAATTTTGGGGTGCTGCGCAGCTTCAACTAAAAAATCTTCGGTGGGCTCAGGGGTATCTTCGTAGTCGGGATGCACCCCTACCGAGGCAAATAAATGCCCATAGGTTTCAGCCAAGGCCCTAACCGCAGGAAAATCGGGCAAAGCAACCGAGATACATAGCGCATGACTAACTTGGGCCGCAGCCATATTAGCTAAGACCTCAGGCATGCGATCGCGGTACTCGGGAAAATCGAGATGACAATGTGAATCAATAAACATCTGAGTTAATCAATCTATTGGAAAGGGTTAATCGCTAAAGATATTTTGGTATTGCAGCAGCAGCGCTTCCATTTGGATGCGCGTGGCTAAAGGGTGATGTTCATGACGACGGGCTTGCAATAACAATGTCCAAAAGCGCATTAATTTTACTAGACGAACTTGCTTAGCGAGCACCTTAAGAACATCGGTTTGCTTAGGATAATAACGAATTCCATTAGCTTGAGTCAGCCCTTGTAAATCAGCGCACCAGCGCTGTAGTGCGGTTAATAAAATGGGTGCAGGAGCTTTATGAATTTTTTCGGCAATATTTAACCAGTCAATATTGATGCCCTTAGCTAAGCCTTGCAGAAGATTTTTTGTTGCCAAAGCTCCCACTATCAGCTCATCTTTTTCATCCTGATTATTTCTAGCCAGCAAAGATTCATAAACCGCAAAAGGGGCTCCACCAAATTCATCGTAAAGCGCCTCAACTTCAAGCGCAGAAATTGCTTTGAGCTTTTCGTTAGCAATTTTATTCTGCAGCCAACTAAGTCCAATAGCGCGTTTTGGCTTGGGCGCTTGAAGCAGATGGCAGCGCGAGCGAATGGTTGGCAAAACGCGATCAAGTCGGGCGGCAATCAAAATAAAAATGGTATGGGGCGGCGGCTCTTCTAAAGACTTTAATAAGGTATTGGCCGCTTCTGGTTTTAATTGCTCTAAGGGATAAACTAAGATAACCCGATTGCCACCACGGTAACTTCCTAAGCCTAGAGAGCCGATAACCTCGCGCGCCTGTGCAATAGCAATAAACCGCTTTTCTTTTTTATCACTACCTTCAGCTTCAGACTCATCTTCTACTGCCTTTATAGGGCGCACAGGTGCATCAGCTTGGCTGCCTTCTAGAGACACTTGGGGTAAATATTTACGCTGAATTTCAGGCACAAGTGCAATAAAGTCTGGATGGTTGCCTGTAGCAAACCATCTGCAAGCCTCACATTGCAGGCAAGGCTTCCTTATTTCAGAATCTTTACATTCACACAATAAGGCTGCAGCGAGTTTGACGGCAAAGTCATATTTGCCAATGCCCGCTTGCCCATAGATTAAAACGGCATGGGGGAAATCTGTAAATGGAAGCCCATTCCAGAGATCTTGCAGCCAAGGAGCAATCGGCTGCGTAAGAGTATTTTGTGCCTCTACTAAGGCACTAGCTCGAGCCATTGATTTTCTTTATCGGTAACAGTTATAGTTAAAATTAATAATAATAATATACATATAAGCACCATGGGCAGCATCGACTGGAACCGGCTCAGCGACTCCATCGGCGGGTCCCACTGCCCCGTACCCCCCCCACCCACCCCACCCACCCACAGCGCAGCGCCAAGCGCAGCGCCGTCAGAGGCGCGACGCGACGGCGGGACCCCCTTCGCACGCGCCACGCGCCAT
>CAJASX010000003.1 GCA_903944725.1 uncultured beta proteobacterium | reverse complement strand
GGCAAGCGCGATGATTTGCAAGAGGTAATGGCCATGCTGCGCAAAGATGTACCTGAATCACCATTAGGCTTTAATAACTTTCGTGATTAATTCGGGCGGCCTAGCTTCCAGCAACCTTGAAGCAATAGAACGTTTCTGTGATGCGTGTTGGTTAGAAGATGGCTTAGCAGCAAATAGTTTAGCCGCCTATCGCCGCGATTTATTGCTCTTGGCACAATGGTTGCAAACGCACTCATCAATCGATTTGTATGCAGCGAATGAACAAGAGCTCACTGCCTATATTGCGCATCGTCGCGCTGATAAAGCCACCACTGCAAATCGCCGTCTTACCGTGTTTAAACGCTTTTATCGCCATGCTTTGCGTTTCAATCTAGTGAAGAGCGACCCCTGCATGAAGTTGCGTGCAGCTAAGCAAGCCCAGCGCTTTCCAAAGACCTTAAGTGAGGCGCAGATTGTGGCCTTACTGAACACACCCAATATCGAAACTCCCTTGGGGCTACGTGATCGCACCATGCTTGAGTTGATGTATGCCAGCGGTTTACGCGTATCAGAAATCGTCACACTCAAAACAATTGCACTGGGCCTAAATGAGGGTGTCGTACGCATTGTTAATGGCAAAGGCGGTAAAGAACGCTTAGTACCATTTGGCGCAGAGGCCGGTCTATGGCTTAGGCGTTATCTAGCCGAAGCGCGTGTGACTTTATTAGAAGGTAAAAACTGTAATGAAGTCTTTGTTGGGCGCCATACCGGCAGCGGGCTCACTCGTCAAGCATTTTGGGCCTTAATTAAACGTTATGCACTCATTGCTAATATTCCCATTGCCCTATCGCCGCATACTTTGCGACACGCGTTTGCGACCCACTTGCTTAACCATGGAGCCGATTTACGAGTCGTACAACTTTTATTGGGGCATGCCGACATTTCGACCACACAGATTTATACCCATGTAGCTAGAGAGCGGCTCAAATCGATTCATCAGCAGCACCATCCTAGGGGAAGCTAACCTGATTAATATATTTATTAGAAGGATGTTCTTAGGAGCAGGTATCGAAAGCGAAAAACCGTCCCGAAGTTTTTCTTATTTCCATACCTGCTCCCATTCTATTTCTCCCATTTGTATAAGATAGCGGTATGCTAATTTACCTTTTATTGATTCTGGGGGCTTATTTATTAGGCTCTATTTCCTTTGCGGTGGTAGTGAGCAAGTGCATGGCTTTGCCCGATCCCTATACCTATGGATCAAAAAATCCTGGTGCTACCAATGTCTTACGCACAGGTAATAAAAAGGCGGCTTTATTTACTTTGCTCGGCGATGCCTTAAAGGGTTGGTTGGCGGTGCTTATTGCGAGAATGGTCTTAGGCACAGAGCCTTCAGGCTCGCTTGAGTGGGTTTTATGTGCTGTCATCATCGCGGTTTTCTTAGGGCATTTATTTCCCCTCTTTCATGGCTTTAGAGGTGGTAAGGGCGTTGCCACTGCCTGCGGTATCTTGTTTGGTATTAATTTCTTCTTGGGTTTGGCTACTTTAAGTACTTGGCTGATCGTGGCTTTTTTCACCCGCTATTCATCATTAGCAGCTATTGCCGCCGCATTATTTGCGCCGCTGTACTATATTTTCCTATTTGGTTTTCATCCTGTGGTGCTGGCACTTTTAATCATGTGCGTTTTATTAATTTGGCGCCATCGCAGCAATTTGCAGAATTTAATGAATGGTAGTGAAACCCGCATTGGTAAGCAAAAGTAAACATAAAAAATAAAGGGGAGATGAAGCAATGACCATCGCATTTGCATGTATTTTATTTATGGGAATTCTGCCCATTGTTTGCGCCGGTATTGCTAAAAAGGGCTTTGATGGTTACGACAATAGTCGCCCGCGCGAATGGCTGGCAAAACAAACCGGTTTTCGGGCGCGCGCCAATGCGGCTCAAGCTAACACCTTTGAATCTTTGCCCCTATTTTTTGCGGCAGTAATCATCGCGTCCTTTGCCCATGCACCTCAAGGCAGACTTGATATTTTGGCTGTAGCATTTGTCATCGCCCGTTGCTTATTTGTGGTGTGTTACTTACTCAATTGGCCTACCTTAAGAACTATCGTTTGGTCCTTAGGCTTTGCTAGTGTGTTGGCGATATTTTTGCAGATTTAAATCGTCTCTAAAGGGGACAAAATAAAAATAGAAATAAGAAAGAAGCGATGCCGATTAAAAAGACTCTTGCAGTAAAGAAAGTTACAGTTGCTAAAAAAGGTACGGTTGCCAAGAAAGTAGCAACTGTCAAAAAAGATGCTACTAAAAAGAAAGTGCCCAATAAAGATGGCACGCCATTATCAGTGGTAATACGGCGGCGTATTCAAGCACAAAAAGCACGCTTTCATGCGAATGACAACATTGCCGCATTTATTAAACCAGGCGATCTCGAGGGCTTGGTAGATGAAGTTGCGCAGAAGATGCAGGGAGTATTAGAAAGCTTAGTCATCGATACCGAAAGCGATCACAACACGCGTAATACCAGCTTTCGGGTGGCTAAGATGTTTGTCAATGAAGTCTTCAATGGCCGCTATGTCAGCCAACCTGAGCTCACCAAGTTTCCTAATATCACCCATCTCAATGAGCTCATGATCATTGGCCCTATTACGGTGCGCAGTGCGTGTTCGCATCATTTGTGCCCCATCATGGGTAAAATTTGGATTGGCGTTTTACCCGATAAAGATAGCGCACTCATTGGGCTATCAAAATACTCGCGCATTACCGAATGGGTAATGTGCCGCCCACAAATTCAGGAGGAGGCAGTGGTTGAATTAGCCGACCTTCTAGAAAAGAAAATTAAACCAACGGGTTT
>CAJASX010000002.1 GCA_903944725.1 uncultured beta proteobacterium | reverse complement strand
CCTGTAACCAATAATTACAGTGGTTGGGGTTTATCTGGCGATTACAGATGGCAAAAACTCTATGTTGGTATCGCCTATCAAGCCTATAAATCAAACAACCTAGGTCAAGGTGGCGCAGTTCCGGGTGCCTCAGCATCAACTATAGCTACACCTACCGCAGCAGCATGGACTGGTGCCGCTGGCGGTACAAACACCCAAGACAACCAATACTACGGCGCAGCTACGTACGACTTTGGCATCTTGAAAGGCTACTTGCAGTATGGTAACCGTAAGGTTTCAAGCGTTGTCGACACCGGCTTTTACGCTAAGCGTACTTCACAACAGATTGGTGTTCGTAGCTTCATGACGCCCACCATCGAAGGTTGGGCAGGTCTTGGTAATGGTAGAAATAGTGCCTACGGCAAGGGTAGCCCAAGCGCTGGCTTTACGGCTTATCAAGTTGGCTTGAACTATTACCTCAGCAAGCGCACCAATTTGTACGCAATTTATGGTTCAAATAATGCCTCAGCCAGCTCTGTGCAAGTTTCAACCAGAGTTACAGGTTTTGCATTTGGTACACGCGTAACGTTCTAATTATTACTAGTTTAGTTTTTAAAGCACTAGTCATACATTAGTTCGGCATTAAATCAAACCCACTGTGGTAACACAGTGGGTTTTTTGTTGGGCGATTAGAATTGAAGGCATGTCAGCAGCGCATCCTCAACCTCATCACTCTTTGCAGCAGAGCAAAGAAGATCTAGCGCTGTTTGCTCAATTACAGCAGGCCGAGCGATTCTTGCAAGATGGTCGTATTTCTGAGGCTCGCAAGTGCTATGAAATAATTCTTCAGGCCTACCCTCACCAAGCTGAGGCCCTCCATTTTTTAAGTTTAATTTATTTTCAGGAGGGGAATGCCCAAGCTGCTCTGCAAGCCATCGATGCAGCGTTGGCAAGCTCCCCAAATTATGCGCTTGCCCACAACAACAAGGGTAGTATGCTAATTGAGTTAAAGCAACCACTAGCAGCTTTAGCTTGCTATGAACAAGCCATTGTTTGCGATGCCAAATTTGCACTTGCCCACTTTAATCGTGGGGTAACACTTTATGATTTGCGCAAATTAGAGGAAGCTATACAAAGTTATGATCAGGCAATTGCGCTTGATCCTCAATATGCGCAAGCATACAATAACCGCGCTAATACCCTAAAAGAGCTACTGCAAGTTAAGCAGGCAATTATTGGCTATGACCAAGCCTTGCATATCAAACCTGATTTTGCCGAGGCCCATTGGAATCGAGCCTTAGCCCACTTAGTTTTGGGCAACTATGAGCAGGGGTGGCAAGATTATGAGTCACGCTGGCAATCAAGTGACTTAAGTCACGCTGCGGGCAAGAGAGATCTTCAAGGCAAATTGTGGTTAGGCCTAGAGCCACTAGAGCATAAAACAATTTTGCTGCATAGTGAACAAGGCCTTGGCGATGCAATTCAATTTTGTCGCTATAGCAAATTAGTGGCAAATTTAGGTGCTAGAGTTATTTTAGAAGTAGAAAAACCCTTAGCGCATTTATTTCAGACCTTAGCAGGCGTGTCGCAAATTCTTGAGAAAGGGCAGCCTCTTCCGCCATTTGACTTTCATTGCCCATTAATAAGCCTACCCTTTGCATTTAAAACTACGCTAGACAATATTCCTTTTACTAACAAATACCTTAGTATCGACTCCACTAAGGCATCTTTTTGGAAAGCAAAATTAGGCCCTCAGACAAAGTTTCGGGTAGGCTTAGTGTGGTCTGGTGGATTTAGACCAAATCAACCAGAGGCTTGGGCAGTTAATGCGCGACGTAATGTACCCTTGGCGCTACTTGCCCCTTTAAAACATGCAGCCATCGAGTTTTATAGCCTTCAAAAAGGTCAACCAGGCGAGTCTGAGTTAGTGGCCCTTCGGGCGGCAGGGTGGAGTGGCCCCAATTTAATTGATTTAACGGCGCAACTGCATAGTTTTGCTGATACCGCGGCCTTGATGGATCAACTCGATTTGATTATCACAGTAGACACCGCAATTGCTCACCTCGCTGGCGCTTTAGGAAAGACGGTATGGATTTTGAACCGTTTTGATACTTGTTGGCGTTGGCTTTTAGACCGCAACGATAGCCCTTGGTATGACTCGGTTCAAATATTTCGACAAGCACAATTGGGCCAATGGGAGCCAGTTATAGAGCGGGTACGAAATCAATTACAGCAATTAATGGCCACTAAAAGCAAGTAGAAAGAAGGCAACAGGCGAGCAGGCTAAAGCCGATACTTTCTCAGGGTATTCCCCAAAATAATGCATATTAGCCGCTAAGGACTAGATAAAACCTATAAAGTCTGCTAAAAATAGAAGTTCATTAAAATTTACTTAAAACCCTACTCCGATTAACCTCACACGATAAGACTAGTCATGAAAAAACATTCACGCTTTATTAAAACCACGCTTTCTGCTGCAATGATTTCTGCTTTTGCTATGGGTGGTATGTTCGCCACTTCGGGCGCAATGGCAGCAGGCACTTTAGACAAAATTAAATCGACCAGCTCTGCAACCATGGGCGTAAGAGAATCTTCCGGTGCGCTGTCCTATACGATTGGCGACGGCCGTTTTGCTGGTTATCACGTTGAAATTTGTCAGCGCGTATTAACTGAAATTAAAAATCAATTGGGCATTAAGGTTCTAGAAATTAAATATTTACCAGTGACTTCGCAAAATCGTATTCCTCTAGTTCAAAATGGCACCGTTGATATTGAATGTGGTTCGACCACCAACAATAGTGCCCGTCAAAAAGACGTTGCTTTTGCGGTAACAACCTATGTTGAAGAAATTCGCATTGCGGTTAAAGCCAATTCAGGAATTACCTCATTGAATCAGCTCAATGGCAAAAAAGTAGCAACTACAACTGGCACTACTTCAGTGCAGCTGTTGCGTAAGCACGAAAAAGCCACAGGTGTTAATTTTGATGAAGTATTTGGTAAAGATCATGCCGATAGTTTCTTATTGCTCGAATCGGGTCGTGCCGATGCATTCGTGATGGATGGCTCGATTCTCGCGGGGAACATTGCTAATGCAAAAAATCCGAAAGATTTTAAAATTGTGGGCGAAGTAATTGCGGTTGAACCAATCGCAATCATGATGCGCAAAGACGATCCCGATTTTAAGAAAGCTGTTGATAACAGTCTTAAAAGGATGATGGCTGATGGATCGTTAACCAGACTTTGGGATAAGTGGTTTTTGCAGCCCATTCCTCCTAAAAATGCGCTGGTCGGTTTAGCTTTATCTGAAAGCACAAAACAGGCTTGGGCTAACCCTAATGACAAACCAGCTGAAGCTTATCAAAAGAAATAATTTTTTTCATTGATGATTTGGTAGTTTAAAAGTGGCAATGGATTGGGGTGTCTTTTGCAAAGACACGATTACAGGAGAGGCAGCTGACCACTGCCTCTCTTCTATTTTTCAAATCGGCAAAGACGCAGATCCAACTTATCTAGATTGGCTGCTTAAAGCGTGGGGCTGGACCTTATTAGTAGCAGTGCTCAGCTTATTCATTGCGCTGGTGTTGGGTACCATCATGGGTACCCTCAGAACGATGCCAGCAAATGTCAGGGGTGGCAAATGGTTGGCTGGTTTTGCAACCGCATGGGTTGAGGTATTTCGTAACATCCCCGTCTTGGTACAAGTTTTTGTTTGGTATCACGTCGTGCCAAATATTTTCCCCATCATGAAGGGTTTACCAGCCTATTGGCTAGTATGTTTTGCTTTAGGATTTTATAGTTCAGCACGCATGGCAGAGCAAGTGCGAGCAGGCATTCAGTCTTTATCTTCGGGCCAGCGGATGGCCGCATTAGCTTTAGGTTTAAGTACCTATCAAAGTTATCGTTATGTGATTTTGCCAACTGCATTTCGCATCATCATTCCACCGCTCACTTCAGAGTGTATGAATTTAATCAAAAATACTTCAGTAGCATTTGCGGTATCGGTACCTGAGCTCACTTTATTTGCAATGCAGGCACAAGAAGAAACTTCCCGTGGCGTTGAAATTTATTTGGCCGTCACTTTGCTATATGCTTTTTCGGCTTTTGGTGTTAATCGGGTCATGACCTTGATCGAAAAACGCGTTGCCATTCCGGGTACGCGCAGTAATTTACTTGCTATCCATTAAAGATGCAATTGAAAAATAGCGCCGCCCATGCTTAATTTAGACCTGAGTATTTATAATTGGGAACTTTTTTCAAGCTATATCTTGAAGGGTTTGCTCTTTAGTGTGCAGCTCACCATTATTGCTACTATTGGCGGTATTTTTTTTGGCACAATTTTAGCTTTGATGCGCTTAAGCGGTAAACATGTTCTAGTCTATATTGCGACAATATATGTCAATACCATGCGTTCTATTCCGCTCGTGATGGTGATCTTATGGTTTTACCTCTTAATTCCGATCTTAATTGGCACACCAATTGGCGCTGATTTATCTGCCACCATTACCTTTATTGCCTTTGAGGCAGCATTTTTTTGCGAGATTGTCCGCGCTGGTATTAAATCGGTTGGTACGGGCCAAACCTATGCTGCTGAGGCTTTAGGTATGAATTACTCGCAGACAATGGGTCTCATAGTGCTGCCACAAGCATTTCGAAATATGATTCCGATTTTTATGACCCAAACCATTGTGCTCTTTCAAGATACCTCCTTGGTGTATGCCATTGGCGCTTATGATTTATTAAAGGGCTTTGATATTGTTGGTAAAAATTTTGGCCGGCCCATTGAAGCTTATTTATTGGCTGCAGTAACATATTTCTTGATTTGCTTTTCATTGTCTAAATTTGCGCGCTGGGTGCAAAGTAAAGTCGCTATTATTAAGTAAATAGCCGCAGAGAAAATTAACTAAGATAAACAGAGAATTTTTTAATGATTGATTTTAAAAACGTTTCAAAGTGGTATGGTACTTTTCAGGTTTTAACAGACTGTACTACCTCGATTAAAAAAGGCGAGGTCGTTGTTATCTGTGGGCCATCGGGCTCGGGAAAGTCAACTTTAATTAAAACCATTAATGCACTTGAACCATTTCAGGCTGGTGAAATTATTGTGAATGGCATTTCTTTGCATGATCCTAAAGCTAACCTTCCTCAGCTACGTTCTAAGGTGGGCATGGTGTTTCAAAATTTTGAATTATTTCCCCATCTAAACGTAACTGAAAATTTAACTTTAGCGCAAATGAAAGTTTTAGGCCGCTCGGCTAGCGAAGCAAAGGCCCATGGCCTTAAATATCTTGAGCGGGTTGGTCTAATGGAGCAAAAAGATAAATTTCCTGGCCAGCTATCTGGCGGACAGCAACAGCGGGTGGCAATTGCGCGGGCCTTAACGATGGACCCTATTGTGATGTTATTCGATGAGCCTACTTCAGCTTTAGACCCCGAGATGGTAGGTGAGGTGTTAGATGTGATGGTTAAGTTGGCGCAAGATGGCATGACCATGTGCTGTGTTACCCATGAAATGGGCTTTGCCCGCAAAGTAAGTCATCGGGTAATTTTTATGGATCAAGGGCGCATTGTCGAAGATTGTTCGCGCGATGATTTCTTTAACCGAGCTGAAGAGCGCTCGCAAAGAGCTAAAGACTTTTTGTCAAAAATTTTAGCGCACTAGCTGGGCCTAAGAGCCCATTAGGATTCATTAGGGCGCACAAATATGCGGCTGCAAGGCAACTTTATTATTTCTTTGCCGCCTTAGGACGCTTGCCAATCGGCACTTGTAAGCTGATCTCTTTTCCCTTGCGTAATATTTTTAAACTAGCCTGATTACCAGGACCGAGTTGGGCAATGGCGTTTAGTAATGCGGTAACATCAGCAACAGGACGTTCATTGACAGCAATTAAAATATCACCCGGCTTAACTCCACCGCGATCTGCTGGGCCACCTTCCAAAACACCTGACAATAAAACGCCTACAGTAGTGCTCGGCAAATTGAACGATTGAACTAATTCTTTTGATAGGTTTTGGGGTTCGACCCCAATCCACCCGCGCGTAACACTACCGTTAGTTAAAATCGACTCCATCACCTGTTTTGCTAAGTTCACTGGAATAGCAAAACCAATTCCCATTGAACCGCCATTTTGCGAATAAATCGCGGTATTAATCCCAATTAAATGCCCGCGGGTATCAACTAAGGCCCCACCTGAATTTCCAGGATTAATTGCCGCATCGGTTTGGATAAAATTTTCAAAGGTATTGATACCCAGATGATCGCGTCCAAGGGCCGAGACAATGCCAGAGGTTACTGTTTGTCCAACGCCAAAGGGATTACCAATGGCTAAGACGATATCGCCAACATGGACGGATTCAATTTTTCCGAGAGTGATGGGCGGTGGCAATTGTTTTAAGTCGATCTTCAGAACCGCAATATCCGTATCAGGGTCGCTGCCAATGACTTTAGCTTTGGTTTTTCTGCCATCAGATAAGGCAATATCAATATCATCGGCGCCTGCAATCACATGGTGGTTGGTAAGGATGATTCCTTCGGGGCTCACTAAAACACCCGAGCCCAAGCTAGTACTGGGCTCATCGTCAGGACCTTGTCCACCAAAGAAAAATTGATACCACGGCTCATTGCGATGGGCATTATTTTTTCCATTTAGGCTTTTAGCAAGGGCTTTACTGCTAAAAATATTGACCACGGCCGGCATCGAACGTTTGGTAGCTTCGTAGTGCGAACCAGCGCTAATAGAGTGCCCATCGTACCCGGCTTCTTTTATACTTACCTGATCAACTAAGGAGCTAATTTGTACGCCTGACAACCAACTTGGTTTCAGAGTTGCAACAATAAACCAGACGGCTAGCAAGACCGTAATCACTTGGGTAAATAAAAGCCATAGACGCTTTAGCATGTTAATCTGCGATCAAAAAGTAGAACATTTATTTTTTCAAGCTATCACGAATGTCGCGCAAGAGAGTAATTTCCTCGGGAACCAGCACCGGCTTAGCAGAAGCTTCCTGTGCAGCATCATTTAAACGTACTCGGTTGACAATCTTGACCATCTGAAAAATCACAAAAGCTAATAAAAAGAAGTTGATAGAAATTGTAATAAAATTGCCATAAGCAAACATTGGCACACCAGCTTTTTTTAAAGCTTCATAGGTATGGGGTATGCCATCAGGAACTTGACCCAAGATAAAAAATAAATTGGTAAAGTCAATTCTGCCCCCGAGCAAGGTAGAGAGCAGGGGCATCACTAGGTCATTGACCAATGAATCGACAATCTTGGCAAATGCTGCGCCAATAATTACCCCCACTGCGAGGTCAATCACACTGCCTTTGACAGCAAATTCGCGAAATTCTTTAAAGACGTCCATACTCAGCTCCCCTTTACTTGATCTAACATTTAACGCGTAAGCCCCTTTTTACTTTAAAATAGGTGGTTTAAGCAATTTTTACCAATAAATGTATTTTTCAAGGAATGGCATAAATGAGTGACAAGCCTAATACCGACAAGGGTCGGCGTAATTGGCTGATTGCCACCTCTGTAGTAGGGGGAATTGGTGGGGCGGCTGTGGTGGTGCCTTTTGTAGGTAGTTTTCAGCCATCTGAGCGGGCAAAGGCTGCAGGAGCCCCTGTAGAGGTCGATATTACCGGTATGAAACCCGATGAGGTGAGAACCGTTGAATGGCGCGGTAAGCCCGTATGGGTAGTTAGGCGCACCCCAGCGCAGGTGGCAGAGCTGCCCAAAAATGACCCCGAATTGGCCGATCCAAACTCATTGCGTAATCAAGACTCCCTTACGCCCTCATATGCGCGTAATCAATATCGCTCGATTAAACCCGAATATTTTGTTGCGGTGGGTATTTGTACCCACTTAGGCTGCTCGCCTTCAGCTAAATTTGAGACGGGTGCTCAACCTTCTTTGCCAAACAATTGGCCAGGTGGCTGGTTTTGCCCCTGTCATGGCTCAACTTTTGACTTTGCTGGTCGAGTTTATAAAAATAAACCCGCTCCAGATAATCTCGAAGTGCCACCTCACAAATACTTAAGCGACACAATGATTTTAATTGGCGATGATTCAAAAGCCTAATTAGAAAGCTCAGGAGAAATACATGGCATTTCATGAAATAAAAGTTCCAGACAATGCATCAGTTTTACAAAAATTACTGGCTTGGGTTGATTCTCGCTTTCCTTTGTCGTCGACTATTAAAGCGCACCTTACTGGTTACTATGCCCCTAAAAATCTCAATTTTTGGTATGTCTTTGGCGCTCTCTCGATTGTCGTTTTAGCAATTCAAATTATTACTGGTATTTTTTTAGTAATGAATTACAAACCCGATGCGGCTAAAGCATTCGAGTCGGTTGAGTACATCATGCGCGAAGTGCCCTTTGGTTGGTTAATTCGCTATATGCACTCCACCGGTGCTTCGATGTTTTTCATTGTGGTGTATTTACATATGTTTCGTGGCATGATTTACGGCTCTTATCGTAAACCTCGCGAACTCATTTGGATTTTTGGAACAGCAATCTTTTTGTGCTTAATGGGCGAAGCCTTTTTTGGCTACCTCTTGCCTTGGGGGCAAATGTCGTATTGGGGCGCGCAAGTGATTGTGAATCTATTTTCAGCCATTCCTTTAATTGGCCCTGATTTATCGCTTTGGTTACGGGGCGATTATGTAGTTGGCGATGCAACCTTAAATCGCTTTTTTGCTTTTCATGTCATTGCTCTTCCACTTGTATTAATTGGTTTAGTTGCTGCCCATATAGTGGCCTTGCATGAAGTCGGCTCAAATAACCCCGATGGTATAGAAATTAAAGACACCCTCGATGCTGACGGCCATCCAGTAGATGGTATTCCATTTCATCCTTATTACACTGTGCATGATGTGATGGCCTTAAGTATTTTCTTAATTATTTTTGCTTTAATTGTCTTTTTTGCGCCAGAAATGGGCGGATATTTTATTGAAGCAAATAATTTCATCCCTGCAGATCCCTTTCAAACACCTGCGCACATCGCCCCAGTTTGGTATTTCACCCCTTTTTATTCAATGCTACGCGGTACTACTACTAGTTTTTTAATCCCCTTATGGATCTTTTTTGCAGTGATTTTAGGAATGTCCATGCTCCGCGCCAAGACCTTGATGATGAAAGCGCTCTGCGTTTTCATTTTGGCAGCACTAGCAGTAGGTTTTTATTTGCTTGATGCCAAGTTTTGGGGTGTTGTCATTATGGGCGGTTCAGTAGTAGTGATTTTCTTTCTCCCTTGGCTTGATCACTCTAAAGTTAAATCGATTCGGTATCGCCCTAATTTTCACAAATATATTTATGGCCTCTTTGTGGTGAGTTTTATTATTTTGGGGTACTTAGGCATTCAGCCGCCATCGCCTGTGTTTGAAAAAATTTCTCAGATTTGTACAATTTATTATCTGGGCTTTTTCCTGGCAATGCCTTTCTGGAGTCAGCTTGGTGAGTTCAAGCCCGTTCCAAGCCGTGTCACCTTTCAGCCCCATTAATTGGGCTACAGAGAATAATTAGGAACTAGCATGCAATCGATTTTGTCAATCTTAAAAATGAGTTGTCGTGGCAGCGCCTTGGTAGCAGTCTGCAGCTTTTTATGGTTAGCTGAAGTAAGCGCTAATGAAGTTAGCTTCCCCTTAGATTCAGCACCCAAAAGAGTGAGCAACCATGCTTCGCTACAAAACGGCGCTAAGCTTTATATGAACTACTGTGCAGGCTGTCATTCGGCTGTATCAGTTCGGTATAGCAGTTTGCGCGAAATTGGCCTAAGTGACCAGCAAATTAAAAATAATTTAATTTTGAATGGGGCTAAAGTAGGTGACTTAATGACGATCTCCATGTCAGCTAAAGATGCTAAAGAATGGTTTGGTAAAGCTCCCCCCGATTTATCGGTAGAAGCGCGGGCTCGGGGAACCGATTGGATTTATACCTATTTACGCACTTTTTATAAAGATGATTCAACCCCAACTGGGTGGAATAATTTGGTCTATCCCAATGTTGGTATGCCACATGTTTTATGGGAATTACAGGGTGAGCGTGGGGCAAAATTTGCTGAGGTCAAAGACCCGCATGACCCAAGCAGAATAGAAAAAAAGTTCATTGGCTTTGAGCAGATTACCCCAGGAACCATGAAGACTGCAGAATACGACGATAATATAGCTGACTTAGTCGCATTCATGTCTTGGATGGCTGAACCAGTGCAGCTAGAGCGTAAGCGTTTGGGGGTGCTGGTAGTGTTATTTTTGGCACTATTTGCTGTATTTGCATGGCGCCTGAATAAGGCCTATTGGAAAAACATTCACTAAGTAATTTTTTTTTAAGGATCTTTGCATATGATGGTGTTGTACTCGGGCACAAACTGCCCATTCTCGCAACGCTGCCGCCTGGTGTTATTCGAAAAAGGCATGGATTTTGAGATTCGCGATGTTGATTTATTCAACAAACCCGAAGATATCTCAGTGATGAACCCCTACGCTCAAGTACCAATTTTGGTCGAGCGAGATTTGATTTTGTATGAATCAAACATCATTAATGAGTATATCGACGAGCGTTTTCCCCATCCCCAATTAATGCCACCCGACCCGGTTGCGCGGGCTAGGGCGCGTTTATTTTTATTTAATTTTGAAAAAGAATTATTTATTCACGTCATTGGTTTAGAAAATGAAAAAGGTAAAGCCGCTGAAAAATTGCATGATAAAGCCCGCTTAGCTATTCGTGATCGTTTAACTCAGTTAGCGCCAATTTTTATCAAAAATAAATACATGCTGGGCGATGAGTTTTCTATGCTTGACGTGGCTATTGCCCCGCTATTGTGGCGACTTGAACACTATGGTATTGATCTATCGCGTAATGCTGCACCATTACTTAAATATGCTGAGCGTATTTTTAGTCGGCCAGCTTATATTGAGGCTTTAACACCTTCTGAAAAAGTCATGCGTCGCTAAGTAGTCTCAGACTCAGGCATAAACTAGGGGTTTTGTACCCGTCGATCTTATGGCAGAACCTACCCCTAGTAATAAACCTTATTTAATTCGGGCAATACACCAGTGGTGCACCGATTTTGGGTTTACCCCGTATATCGCAGTATTTGTTGACGCTAGGGTAGAGGTGCCAATGGAGTTTGTAAAAAATGATGAAATTGTCTTAAATCTTTCAACCGAAGCTTGCCATGAATTACAGCTTGAAAATGAATGCATTAGTTTTCAGGCACGCTTTAGTGGCGTCCCTAAAAAAATATTTGTTCCTATTTCACATGTGTTGGCAATTTATGCCCGTGAAAATGGTCAAGGTATGTCATTTCCTTTTGATCAAGCGGTACAGGGTGATCCCATTCCGAGCACCGATAATAAAAGTAAAACAGCGAAACCGAGTAGGCCAGCATTAAAACTGGTGAAGTAGAGTTCAACCTGCAGGTAAACATGCATCTACCTCCTTTGTTAATTACCTCAGCAATTACGATTGCCGATCAACAGCCCGTTATTGGTGATCCAGATGAACGTTTACGACTTACTTTAGTTGCTATTGGTAAATGGCTAGAACTCGAGCCAGAGATTCAAATGGTGATTTGTGATGGTTCTAATTTTGATTTATCCACCATGATGCGATCCCATTTTCCACGGGCAAATATTGAGTGTTTACACTTTCAAAATAATGCCACTCTTGTTGCTAAGCTAGGCAAAGGTTATGGCGAGGGTGAAATTATTAATTACGCTTTAGCACATTCACAACATTTGCAGGCAGCTAATCATTTTATTAAATGCACTTCAAAGGTATGGATTAAAAATTTTGCCGCCTGCATGCGCTATTGGAACGGCAAGTTTATTTGTAATGCCGATTTTTCAAATGTGACGAAGTTCAAGCCTTACACCTTAAATCATATCGACACCCGCTTTTTTATTGTTGACAAGACATTTTATCGAGAGACCTTTGCCCAAGCTTACTTACAGGTTAACGACCCACAAAGACACACGATTGAGCAATGTTTTAAAAATATTGTTGTCGAAAAAAAAATGCAGGCATTTATCTTGCCAATTTGGCCTGCTTTGGCTGGTTTTGCTGGCTCAACGGGTGAAGATTATGAGCTGTCTCGTTTAGGAATTTTTAAGGAAGACTTTAAACGCTTGGTATTGCGTTGGCGCTCGCCTTTAGTGGCGCAGAAGTAGTGCCTGCTTAGCTGGGCTGACACCT
>CAJASX010000001.1 GCA_903944725.1 uncultured beta proteobacterium | reverse complement strand
TCTGCAGAGTGTAAATGTGATGGATGTTTAAACAGCTCGCTCAAATATTGAGTTTGTTTATTCAGCCCAGCATGTTCAATGTTGTGATAAAAGCCTAGCCACTGCGCGCCCACAATTACCAGCGCCACTAAGCTTGAAAGTAAGAGGGATCGTGCTTTAAGCGGGTTAAAATTAGCTAGCTTAGAGTTCATTGACTTTTATTCTATCAAAATACTGAATTCAATGGTGCATTAGGCTATTTTTGTGCTTTTTTATAACTAGCAACTGCTTCTTTTAAATCACTATATTCCTCGCACCCAAAAGTACAGGTTTTATCTAGTCGGGCTAATAAACTTTCGGCTCCAGTGAGATTTTTATTAAGTAGCATTAATTTTCCATAATATTCCAACGCACCACGATGAGTTGGATCAATAGCCAATGCGGCTTGATAAAATTTTTCTGCTCCGACTAAGTCAGGTGGGGTTTTCTTCCGCAAGCTATAACCCATTAAATTATTCCAATCAGCTGAAGCAGGATCATTGGCTGCCTGCAACTGTTTAATAGCGTCATCATATTGACCTGCTTTTACCGCAATGCGAGCATTTATTAACCAGACAGGATCAAATTTAACCGGTGGAGAATCTGCTGCAAATGCTACCCCACTGAATAACCAAACAAAACATAATGCGATTAAGCCCTTTTTCATTGCATTCCTCTTTAAATAACTTATTGACGTTGATACGAATTATAAAAATTATCTTGAATCACATAAGCCTTACCCTGCGCCTGTAAAACTAAATCTTGCGTAAGCGTCTTGACTGCATATTTCCAGCCATTGGGTAGCTTAAGGCGCGCAGCTAATTGCGCCAAATCGTTCGTTGATAAATTGGGGTCAGCAATTTGTGAATACGATTGCATAATGTAAGTCTGTCCTTGGGGAGAAATTAGTTGGTAAATTGGTGTGCCGCTCTTGTAAATAAAAGCCGTATTTCGATTGACGATATTTGGCACAAAGAACTGTGTGCCTGCTAATTGCCGCTTAATACCCACATCCAAAGTTGCCCGTAAGCTCATTTCAATTCCGCCAAAATTCTCGATGACATCATTCGCTGTTTTGCCAGCTGCCTTAATCTCATCCATGGTCCAGTAACGCGGGCCATTGAGACGCACAAATGAGGCATCATTTTTTTTCTCAATTACTTTAACGTCGAGAGCTTTCCATAATGCCGCAGGGCAATCATTGAGGCCTTGGGTATTAAATACTTTCACTGTCAGGGTGCCAAGATGGCGCTTACCATAGAGTACTTCACAATAGCGTAGGTTACGCAAACCTGAAATCGATTTAGTGTAATGATTTTCTGAAGGGGGAGCATTAAGCTCGTTCGTCTGGGTTTCTACTGCGTGCGCTGCCAAGGGAGCAAACAGCGGGGTAAAGAAAACAAGGCTCAAAACACAGATGTTAGAAATTGTCATTATGAATTAAGTGATAAATAAAAAAGCTAGTTTGCTTAAAATAGGTCAAAAAAAATATTAGCCAGGGGTTTAATTTTCTGGCGCCCGATAGGGATGAATTTTACCCACAAGCCAAAAAGTTAGCAAACCGCAAAGCACTGCGCCATAGCCAACCCAGTTGTAATGCTCAATTTGACCACTGGGGCTAATGGTAATGACCATTCCTGCTATTACCGAAGCAATGCCAGAACCTAACATTTGCACTGAGCCAATTAAGCTCATGAAGGTGCCCCTGTTTTTAGGCTCAATAACTTGGCTTACCATAGCCATTGCTGGAATCATGCGGCCTGAAACTAAGATAAAAAATGCTGTGGAATTGATGAGTACTAACCAAATTGGTACTGGAACTAAATTCGTCGTGACGATAATTGGTAACAAACTCAATATTGCTAAGGCTCGAAAAGTTTGCTCTTTGCCATAGCGGTCAGCCAAAGATCCAATATAACGAGAGCTCAATAAAGACGCGATGCCGCCAAATAGATAAACTAAGGAGATATAAGCATCTGGTACACCTACATTCATAGTGAAATAGAGCGCAATATAAGGAATAACCGAAAACCCTGTCAACATAATTAAAGCCATAAAACAAAAGGCAATAAGGTGATTACGCTGCCTCACTAGCTGATAAATTTGCCGAAAGCGATTGCCAACTTCTTTATGAGCTAAATGACCCGTTATTGAAGGAATATATTGGTAGCCCAACCAAAAAATAGCGCTAGACAAAAACGCAATAAAAATAAATGGGGCGCGCCAACCTAAAAAAGAAATATGGTTGGCCAAAAATAAACTTAAGGGAACGCCTGCAACTGTTGAAACCGAAAATGCCGCCATTACAGTGCCAATTGCCTTTCCCCGGCGCTCAAATGGAATCACATCAGCCACAATAGTTTGCACTAACGAACCCAAAATACCACCAAAAACCCCAGCTAAAGCGCGCGCCAGAAACAATGTCTCATAGGATGGCGCTAGGCCGCAAGCTAAAGTCGCAAGCGTAAAAGCGATATAAAGTCTTAATAAGAGTCTGCGCCGCTCGAAGCGATCAATATAGTACGTAGCAAATACACCTGCGATAGCAGCAGCAAATGTATAAGAGGAAATAAGTAAGCCAAATTGATGGGTATTAATTTTAAAAGCACTAATGAATTGAGGGCCCAGAGGCATCATGATCATAAAATCGAGAATGTGGGTAAATTGAATACCAGCAAGCGCAAATAAAAAATAGCGCTCGCTTTTTTTACCGCCACCTAAATATTGCAGTACTGAATGAGGGCTCAAAGAATCTTCCGCAGATCAAAGTCTAAAATAGAATGCTGCTAAATAATGCATAAATAGCGTGTATTATTTCTTCAGGCTCAATTATCCTGCAAACCATGACCATCAAACGCATAATTCAATGGACGTTACTAGCTTCTGGACTTTTCCTAATTTTCTTTGGGGTATTAGCGTGTCTATTTGTATTTTTAGGTCTGTATCAGTTTAAATTATTTGATTTCGGCCTATCCTCAGGAGTGCGCATGATAAGTGGATTAACGATTGCTGGCTGTTTACTCTTGGCAACGAGTTTTGGCATAGATGATTACTTTAATAATTCAGTCAACTAAGGAGATATATGTTTAAAAAATCGGATTTTTTTATTTTGCTTGCAGTTGTTATTTCATTTATAACTTCTGCTTATTTATGGTTTGTAGTTGGCGATAAAGATCAGGCGATCTTTACCTCACTCTGGGTACCTTCCATTTTTGGCTTTGCAATTTATTTTAAAGTTTCGGCTTTATTGAGCAAAAAATTATGAGTAACACCGTTCTTCTCATTATTTCTATTTTTGTCTTTTGCCTACTAGTCACGGGGTTAGTTTTAATGGTACGAGAATTTTTGGGCATTATGGAAGAGGCCTCTCCTGAAGTAAAACATTGGCTAGACTCTAGTAAAGACAAAAAATAATTATTTAATTTCACTGCTTAATAAATTAGCGGTAAAAGCTTACTCACCCGCTGCTGGTACTGCGTATATTCAGGAAAAGCTGTAATTAACCAATGCTCTTCTTTTCTCGATTTGATATCAAAGAATAAAAAAATTAAACAAGCATAGCCAAGGGTTAGTGTCCCCTGAGTGATTAGAAACCAAGCGAAGCTAATTATTATTACGCCAAAATAAATTGGGTGCCGCACAAATCTATACAGCCCGCTCCTAACTAACTTAGCACCTATTTTTGGAGCTGGCAGTGGCGTGAGATTATTGCCTAATTGTAAGGCAGCCACTACAGAGCAGACGAGGCCCACCATTAATAAGCTCCAACCTAACCAAACTAGCCAATAACTTAGTGGGCCTGTCCATATTCTTGTGCCACTCACACTGGTAGGACCAAAGAAAAGTAAAGCCAATAATAAAGCTTGGATTACAACGTAGAGTACGCCGCGGGCAAAAATTGAAGGGGGTTGCGATGGGAGCGGGTTATCATTCATGACTTAATTCTATTTCTAGCTTTAATAATCCAAAGATTAAGAATATACTGAAACTGTCCTAACTTATCGCTTAATGATTTAAGTTTTTTTAAATTACCATCTAATGAAAATAAATCTGCAAAACCCGCTAGCGTTAGCTTGTGCATTTTTTAGCCTCTTACAAGTATTAACACCTAATGTGCTAGCACAATCGGCAAACCCTTCTCAACCTCCTGTAACAAAGGCAATCAAAGTGACTGAATTAAAAAAAATTGATGTTGTTGTCGGCACTGGTGCCGATGCCACCCCAGGCTCAAATGTGTCAGTGCATTACACCGGCTGGCTATACGACCCAAGCGCGCCGAATAACAAAGGCAAGAAATTTGATAGCTCTTTAGACCGAGGTCAACCCTTTAGTTTTCCCCTCGGGGGCGGACGCGTGATTCGTGGCTGGGATGAGGGTGTGGCGGGGATGAAAATTGGTGGCAAACGCACTTTAATTATTCCGCCAGAAATGGGCTATGGCACAAATGGCGCTGGGGGTGTGATTCCTCCTAATGCCACCCTGATATTTGATGTTGAATTATTGGGCGTGAAATAAGGTTGATCTTTTGTCTTATCAATGCCGCTTAATAAGCACTTCGATATAAGCTCAACGCATCTTCGTAGGCAACATCACGTGGATTATTAACAAGCAAGCGCTGGACATTCATTGCATCCCGCGCGAGCATTTCTAATTCGTGTTCTTTCACACCTACTTCGCGCAAACGTTGTGCATAAGGCATCGTAATCACATGCGCTGCAATTGCTTCAATAAAATCCATTGCAGCCAATTCATCACTAACAGAATTCAATTCCGGCAAAATGGCTCGGCCTAATTCAGCATATAAGAGCTCAGCTGCAGGTAAATTAAATTTCAGCACTGGTAACAGCACCAAAGAATTAGTTAGACCATGTGGTAATTGATAGTGGCCACCTAAGGGGTAAGCTAACGCATGTACCGCGCCTACGGGGGCATTGGCAAAAGCCATGCCCGCCAACAGCGAACCTAAGAGCATGTTTTCACGAACTTGCGCATCTTTGCCATCACTAACTGCCTCGGGTAAATTGGCATAAAGTAACTGCAAAGCCTTAATTGCTAGGGCATCCGATAAAGCATTTTTCTTCGAGCGGGATGTAAAAGCTTCAATGGCATGAACCATTGCGTCAACCCCTGTCATTGCGGTAATTGCTGGCGGTAACCCTAAAGTAAGTAAGCTATCAAGCACTGCAACATCGGGATACAGTAATGGTGAAACTACCCCTTTTTTCTCATGACTTGGTGTAGTCAAAATAGCAATTGGGGTTACCTCTGAACCAGTTCCTGCTGTAGTTGGCACTTGAATTAGGGGCAAGCGGGGCCCGCGCGCCAAACCAATACCATAAATGGCGGGTAATTCTTGCGAGGTTTTCGCCAACAGCGCAACCAATTTAGCCGTATCCAGCGAACTACCTCCACCAAACCCAATAACCCCATCAGCACCAGCTGCTATGGCAGCTTGCACAGCCGCCTGTACACTTACTTCGGGAGGGTCAGCCAGCACATCTGAAAATACTGCAACCTTCGCCCCAGCCTGACTTAAAGAAGAAAGTGCACTATCAATTAATCCCGCCTTCATTAGACCAATATCGGTAATCAAAAATACCTTACTGATACCTAATTCACGGGCAATTTCACCTAATCGCTTCGAGGCGCCCTGCTCGCAAATGATTTTGGGGGTGGTTTCAAAGGTAAATTGAGACATCACATTATTCTATTACACCTCCACTGGCTATCTTCAGCTACAGCTACTTTATGGAAAACCTTTTACCATCAGTAAAAGCTCGTTAGAATAGAAAAAAAGGCGCTTAATTAAAAATTAGCTTTGGGACAATAATGCTTTCTGCTGTAGATAACGAAATCTTAGTTCGCACCAATGAAAATACCCCCATGGGCAATTATTTTCGGCGTTTCTGGCAACCTGTTGCCTTAAGCGAAGAAATACCTCTGCCTGATTGCCCCCCAATTCGGGTTACCGTGATGGGTGAAGAGCTACTGTTATTTCGCGACTCGGCCGGCAAAGTAGGTTTAATTGATCGTTATTGTGCTCATCGAGGTGCTGATCTCTTTTTTGGTCGCAATGAAGAGTGTGGAATTCGCTGTATTTATCACGGTTGGAAATATGACACCGAAGGTAAGTGTATTGAAATGCCAAATGTACCGTCAGGAGCTGCCTACCATGACACGATTCAAATTAAAGCCTATCCAACCCAAGAATTTGCCGACATGGTCTGGGCCTACATGGGTCCAGCAGAATTCATGCCAGCCATGGTGCCGCAATTAGAGCTTGGTTTAGTGCCTCCAGAAAATCGCTATGTGACCAAGCGCTTAATTGAATGTAATTGGGCCCACTCAATGGAGGGTGCGCTCGATACGGCACATTTTTCTTTCTTGCATATGCCGGCCCCCTCACAAATGAATGATGACAACCCCAATGTAGCTGCCGATGTCAAGCGCTTACGCTGGCTACGCAATGATCCAACACCCCGTTTTACTTTTGTTGATCATGACGTTGGCTTTGTCATTGGGGGCGCACGCCATGCCGATCAGGATGAACACTATTGGCGTTTAACTCAATATCTACTACCTAATCATTCAATCACCCCATCGTCAATGCCGAATGAAATTTATTATGGCTATAGCTGGACACCGATCACCGATGAGGCCTGCTGGATGTATGTCTATGCTTGGCATCCTGAGCGAGCTATTACTGCAGAAGAGCGGGCCCGTTTTGACTTAGGCGGATATGGACAATTTGCTACCCTCGGACCTGGCTACTTACCTTTAAGAAATCGTAGTAATAATTATTTATTGAGTCGCGAAGAACAACGCACTGAATCTTTTACTGGCATTCGTGGCATTGCCGAACAAGATCAAATGGCGCAAGAAAGCCAAGGTTATATTCTTGATCGCACCAAAGAACATTTAACACCTACCGACGTTGGTATCGTGCGCTTTCGTAAACTAATTTTAGATGAGGTAAAGTCGCTTAGTGCTGGAAATGCCCTAAAAGCGCCACACCTAGCGCAGGCTTATTGTACTCGGGGCGGCGGTGCTTTAACTGCAGCTAAATTGAAGTTAGAGGAAGTCATGATTAAACGATTTGGAACCAAAACAGGAGTAATTAATTAATGAAAATTATAAGAAAAATATTTGCCACGCTATTGTTATTTTTTAGCTTTAATGCTGTCGCGCAAAATACGGCTAAACCAATTAATTTCATTATTCCCTTTTCAGCAGGAAGTGCTAGTGACGTGATCACGCGTATTTTATTCGAACAAGTTACGACGAATACTGGTCAACGTTTTGTTTTTGATAATAAGCCAGCCGCCGGCGGTAATATTGGTACCACAGCAATCGCGCGCGCAGAGCCCGATGGATTTACCATTGGCACCAGTACTTCGGGCCCCTTAGCGATCAATAAAATTCTTTATCCTGATTTAAGTTACGATCCAGAAAAAGATTTTCAGCCGATTGCGCTCATCGCCATCCTGCCAAATGTGGTCGTTGCCAGCTCAACACTCAATATCAATACCCTTGCCGAACTGAATGACTATTTACGTAAAAATCCTGATGTCGCTTATGGCTCGGTGGGTAATGGTAGCTCGCAACATTTAGCAGGTGCTTATTATGAACAATTGGTGGGAGTAAAAATGACGCATATACCCTACCGCGTTACCGCCAATTTAGTAACTGATTTAGTCGCCGGTCGTGCGCCTGTCAGCTTTCAATTGGTACCCAATGTCATTGGGCAAATTAAAGCAGGAAACATTAAACCCTTAGCTGTAGCAGCCAATAAGCGTTTAGCAGCACTTCCTAATGTTCCTACTGCGGCCGAGGCGGGCGTTAAAGGCTATGAATCTGCCGCTTGGTTTGCCATTGTTGCTCCAAAAGGCACTCCCAAGGCGGTAGTTGATCGCCTCAATAAAGACATTGTCAAAGCGAGTGCCGATCCGAATGTCAGGGCACGCTTTACCGAACTCGGTGCCGAGCCTCAAGCGAGTTCACCTGAAGAATTACAACGTTATATTAATTCTGAAATTAAGAAATGGACCGAAATTATTAAAAAGGGTGGCATTACTTTGGAAAAAAGTTAAGGCACCTTAAATTTACCGCACGCCTTCTTGCTCTAAAAAGTCATTCACTAAATCAAGCCTCAGGCGCGGATTTTCTTGCAGTAACAGCTGTTGTTTTTGTAACGGTGTTAGCGGCAATAGCTCGGCCCAGCGATTCGCAACCCAGCCGCATTCATCTAGGCGAAAGGGTTGCTTAAAGGGCATTTCTTCAGGTGAAATGCCTTGCTCTTGTAGGGCGTGAATAACTTTCCCTAAAGTGCTTGCACTGGAGTTCAATTCAGTAGGAATTGGCATGATGGCATCATCGTCAATGAGCTCAACGGTGGCCATCACTAAGCCATTAGTCTGTACTGTGTTTTCTAAAATACGAAAACGGTTTCGCCCTTCGCATTGAATAAAATAGAGCGCCGGTTGTAAAGCATCGAAATGAATAATTTTTGCCAACGTGCCAATGGGCATTAATTGCACTACTTGATTGGGTGTACGTACCTCTGAGCCTGCGGCAATAGTGGCAATTCCAAAGCAAGAACTCTCCTTAAAGCACTTCTTCACCATATCTAAATAACGTACCTCAAAAATCTTTAGAGGTAAAACACCACTTGGGAACAGAGTAGTTCCCAATGGAAATAAAGGAATAACTTGAGTGAGGGTGGCTTGGGACATAAGAAAAATTAAAAATAGGTAAAGAACTTAATCACAATCATAGTGCTAAATAAGCTTATCTGCCGGCATTCGCATAGACTATCGGCTACACACAAATTTCATCTACTTCAGGTATAAAGAGAGGTTCCACCTTAAGCGAAATTGCTGTGTCTATCTCCTTTATTGAAACGCTATCACCACAAGACGTTACCCTTCAGCAAGAAGCTGAATTGGGTATTTTAAGTAACCCAGCGTATTTACCTCCAAAATTCTTTTATGATAATTTAGGTTCACGTTTATTTGAGGCCATTACTTACCTTCCAGAATATTACTTAACTGCGACCGAAGAAATTATTTTTAACCATTTTGGCGCAGAAATACAAGCGCAGATCGGTGCCAAACCTTTGCTCATTGATTTGGGCGCTGGCAATTGCCAAAAAGCCGCGCGTTTCTTTAATTTGCTCCAACCCAATCTATATGTCGCGATCGATTTTTCTATTACCTATCTTAGAAACATCTTAACTCACCTACAAAGCCAATATCCCGCTATCCCGATGATGGGAATAGGCATGGATTTTTCTCAGCAATTAAGCTTACCGCCAGAAGTACCCAAAACACCGCGAACGTTCTTTTACCCTGGCTCTAGTTTAGGAAATTTTTTGCCAACTGAAGCATGTCAACTACTTAAACAAATTCATCGGGAATCTCTAGGCGGCGGTCTTCTCATTGGCATCGATTTATTTAAATCAGCAACTATTTTGGAGCCTGCCTACAATGACCCCCTG